>CAIYCT010000211.1 GCA_903924765.1 uncultured Rhodospirillaceae bacterium
CCGACAGACCGAACACCACGCCGGTATCCTGCGGAGGGAAGAAGCCCTTGGGTATGATGATGTAGAGATAGACGGTCAGACCCATGGTGGCGAAGAACACCATCAGGGTGATGAACTGAAAACGCAGCACCACGTCCAACGTGCGCCGGTAGAAGTTCAGCATCCCATCGAAAATCCCTTCGATGAAGCGATAGACGGCTCCGTGCTGGGCATGATCGTGCGAGAGGAAGCGGGAGCACATCATCGGCGTGAGGGTCAACGACACGATCGCCGAAACAACGACGGCGACCGTCACGGTCATCGCGAATTCACGGAACAGCCGCCCGACGATGCCGCCCATCAACAGCAGCGGAATGAACACCGCGATCAGGGAGACGCTGATCGACACGATCGTGAAGCCGATCTCCCCGGCGCCCTTCAGCGCCGCATCCATCGGTTTCATGCCTTCCTCGATATGGCGGTAGATATTCTCCAGCATGACAATGGCGTCGTCGACCACGAACCCGACCGAAATTGTCAGAGCCATCAACGAAAGATTGTTCAGGCTGAAGCCCAGCAGATACATCACCGCGAAGGTGCCGATCAGTGCCACCGGCACGGTCAGGGACGGGATGATCGTCGCCCACACATTGCGCAGGAACGCGAAGATCACCATCACCACCAACCCGATGGACAGCATCAGGGTGAACTGCACCTCCTCGACCGAGGCGCGGATGGTCTGGGTCCGGTCCATGATGATGGTGGTGTGAACCGACGGCGGAATGGAGGCCTCCAGGCGCGGCAGGGCGGCCTTGATGCGTTCCACAGTCTCGATGACGTTGGCTCCGGGCTGCTTGAAGATCAGCAACAGGATGCCCCGCTTGCCGTTCTGCCAACCCGCCAATTGCGCGTTTTCCGGCGCGTCGATCGCCTGACCGATGTCGCGCACCCGAACCGCACCACCGTTGCGGTAGGCCAGCACGATGTTGTTGTATTCCTCGGCCTTGGTGAGTTGGTCATTGGTGTAGATCGCATAGGACGTCTTCGCCCCGTCGATCGTGCCCTTGGCCTGATTGACCGTGGCGCTGACCAGCATCAACCGAACGTCTTCGAGCGTCAGGCCCATGGCAGCGAGTTTGGCCGGGTCGATCTGCACCCGCACCGCGCGCTTCTGTTCGCCGCCGATCAGGACCTGTGAGACGCCCGAGATCTGCGATATCTGCTGGCTCAGGATACTGTCCGCGTAGTCATTCACCGCGATCAGCGGCATCGCATCCGACTGTACCGCCAGGATCAGGATCGGACTGTCGGCCGGATTCACCTTCCGGTAGGTAGGCGGGTTCGGCAGATTCTTCGGCAACTGTCCACCAGCGGCCTGGATCGCTGCCTGCACGTCGCCGGCGGCTGCGTCGATATTGCGTTCCAGGTCGAATTGAAGGGTGATCTGGGACTGGCCAAGCACGCTGATCGACGTAAGCTGGGCCACACCGGCAATCTGGGCAAACTGAGATTCCAGCGGTTGCGCCACCGATGTCGCCATCGTTTCGGGACTGGCGCCGGGGAATCTGGCTGTGACGTTGATGGTGGGAAAGTCCACACGCGGCAGCGGAGCGACCGCCAGGAACGGATAGGCCGCCAGACCGACCAGCACGAAAGCCGCCATTAGTAACGAAG
>CAIYCT010000212.1 GCA_903924765.1 uncultured Rhodospirillaceae bacterium
GCAGACTGATAGCGGGCTGTCCGTTGAAACCAAGTGCGCTTTTGCCAGGAACGGCAACTTTTGGATACACAGCCACGCAGAAATTAGCTACGATGCCATCAAATTCGGACAGATAGGCCGTTCATATGGGAAATGTCGATCCAACCATTCCCCCACCTGAACGATGAAGCGCCGATGGGCCTCACAGTGGGGGCGGACATGAGCGTCAGCAATACCCTCGGTCCGCATGATATTTTCTTCACACTGAAAATGGTACTGCGTATAGCTAACCAAGGCATCGATGGTTTTGTCTATTTGCTCGGCATTGCCACTATCCGTATCGTTTGCCAGCTGATTGACCAAATCCACCAATTGCCTGTGCTGATGGTCTACATCTGATAAACCGGTTTCGAATATAGAAGACCACTCGAACGTATCCATGCTCCGGCCGCTTTCATCGCAAAAAAAAGTCCACAGAAAATCTAGATCGCCAAACGGGCCAAGTGCCGTAGACTCATATGGCTATGTTATTCCAGGTCGGTGGTGGGGTTGAGCTCTACGTAATGTCTATGACCACTTGCATAGATCAGGGAGTCGCCCTTTGAGAACTTGCGCTGTCCCGGAATGGGGCAGGGTGTTCTTAGATACAGGAGGGGCTATCGTACCAGATTTCACAGTATTTCCGTCGCCCTGGCCCCCAAAAGCAATCAGGGGGCTACGGAACTAACCGTAACCCCCTGATCTCTATGGCTCGGGAGGAGGGACTCGAACCCCCGACAAGGCGGTTAACAGCCGCCTGCTCTACCGGCTGAGCTACTCCCGAATGGTGACCCCGAAGAGTCGCCGAAAACCGGTACACGCCTGGAACCCAAGGTTTTGGAGGCCGAGGCCGGAATCGAACCGACGTACACGGATTTGCAGTCCGCTGCATAACCACTCTGCCACCCGGCCTATCCAACCTACCGACGCGCGAACGCCAGTAAACGTGAGGACCGAGCTTTTACGCGCTGAAAAAGCTCCTGTCAAGACAAGGCAAAAGCACTAAGGAAAATAAATCAAAAAATCCCGAACTTGCGCTTTTGAGCGCATTCGCTATTCTGGCCTGGGCATTCGGGACAGGGATGGGGATCATAAGTTCGGAGCCAATCCATGTCGCGCATTGCTCATTTTTGTTTGTTGGCTGCCGGGGCATATGCCTATCTGTCGCCCGTCTCCATATTGCCCGCTGGGGCCGAGACGCTGGAAGACGTTCTGGCCACCGCCTACAACTCCAATCCGACCTTGTTGTCGTCGAGGGCGGGCTTGCGCGCAGCAGATGAGCAGGTGCCGCTGGCGCAGTCGGGATGGCGACCGACCGTCATGGTGACCGGCGACGCCGGTCGCGGGCGTTATTTCATCAACATATCGTCCGCTGTTCCCGATTCAACGGATCGGTCGGTCATGGATTATTCGCTGGTGCTGACCCAGCCTTTGTATCGGGGCGGGCGCACGGTGGCGCAAACAGACCAAGCCGAGAACACCGTCAAGGCCGCCCGCGCCCAATTGCAGGGGGCCGAAAATCAAGTTCTGCTGAGCGCGGCCCAAGCGTATTTGGATGTGGTGCGAGACACGGCTATCTTGAAGCTAAACATCAACAACGAGCAGGTGTTGGGCAAAGATCTGGACATGTCGCGCGAACGCTTCAAGCAAGGGGAATTGACCCGCACCGACGTGGCCCAAGCCGAGGCCCGCTTGGCGCAGGCCAATGCCGGACGCCGAGCGGCCGAGGGCAGTCTTCAAGTCAGCCGCGCCGCCTTTGTGGCGACGGTCGGTCGTCCGGCCGAATCGCCGGTCGCGCCCGAGCAATTGCCGGCGTTGCCCGCCACCCTCGAGCAAGCTTTGGCCCTGGCGGAAAAAGACAATCCGGCGGTTAACGCGGCGGATTGGCAGGCTCGATCCGCCCATGACGGCATTGATGCGGTCGAAGGCGAATTGCTGCCGACGCTGGCGTTGCAAGGCACCTATGGCCGTGCCGTCAACGAATTCATGCAGAAGGTTCAGACCCGAACCGAAGCCGGGATGCTTACGCTTAGCATGCCGCTGTATGAAGGCGGGGCGACTTATGCGCGGGCCAGGGCTCAAAAAGAGGTTTGGGGGCAGCGTTTGATCGAGGTGGATCGTGCCAAGCGCGACGCCATTCAATCAGCCACGCAAGGATGGGAGGCCGCGCTGGCGGCTCGCGCCAGAGTGGTCTCGTTTGTCAGCCAGACCGAAGCCAGTCAATTGGCATTGACCGGCGTGAAAGAAGAAGCCAAAGTCGGCGCTAGAACCGTGATTGAAGTGCTGAACGCTGAACAAGAATTGTTTGCAGCGAAGGTCAATGCGGTCATTGCCCGCCATGACGAATTGGTTGCGGCCTATCAAATCCGGGCCGCTGTTGGTTCCATGGTGGCCAAAGCTTTGGGATTGCCTGTCGATCTTTACGATCCTGACGTTCATTATCAGGATACTAATTGGCGTTGGATTGGATTGGGCAAGTA
>CAIYCT010000213.1 GCA_903924765.1 uncultured Rhodospirillaceae bacterium
ACCAATGATACTGCGTCACGTCGGTATGGGTCCCGACAATCCTTGCCACAGTATTTTCTTGATCCTTCTGAACACTTCCACGCACCAGAAACCATCGGTAGGTGCCATCCGCCATCCGTAACCTATGTTCGGCTCGAAGTCCGTCCTCGGCCTCAACCAGCAACCGCGAGACCTGTTCATTGACCATCGAAAAGTCATCGGGATGCACCCGTCGCCACCAGGACTCAATCGTCTTTTCGGCCTCTTTTGAAAAACGAGTGGGTTCGCGAGCAACACGTTTTGATTGAACAGCCATCCATCCCTATGTTCGACTGACGGGACCATCCCTCCGTCCCGACCTGCCTTTCCCCAGTGCAAGGCGGTGATCGGCGGTCAAGGATGGCCAACGGCCATCGCGAAGCGGCGCGAAGCGTCCTTGATGGCCGATTTCCGCTTTGCGATGCTGGGGCAGGTATGGGTTTCGGCGAGGAGCGTGCAAGTGCAGAACCAACTCTTTGAAGCGGCCTTGGGCATTGCCAAGCCTTGGTACATCCAGGGCGTGGATTTTGACGTGGCCCGGAAGACTTTGACGATCAGCATCAATTTCGTTGCCGGGACCAGGTTCCCGGCGACCGGGGTCGATGGCACGCATCCGGTTCATGACACCCAGATCAAGCGTCTGCGGCATCTCAATTTTTTCCAGCATGAATGCTTCCTGGAAGTCAGAACGCCTCGGGTGAAGCTGCCTGACGGAGGGGTCGTCCTGGTCGAGCCCGATTGGTTTGGCAAGCTCGCGGGCTTCACTCTGCTGTTCGAAGCGCTGGTGTTGGCTATGGCTCAACAGATGACGTTTGCCGCCGTCGCCAAGTTGGTCGGCGAATCCTGGCATCGCGTGCATGCAATCTGTTCGCGCTATGTCGATCTCGCCCTGGCCGAAGCCGACTTGTCGGCGGTAACTGCGGTGGCGATCGACGAAACCTCCTGCCGGCGGGGTCACAATTATCTGACCATTGCCGCCGATATGGAGGAACGCAAGGTGGTCTTCGTCACCGAAGGCAAGGACGCCAAGACCGTGGCGGCCTTCGCCGAATATTTGGTCGAACACAAGGGAACGGCCGAGCAGGTGAGTTCTGTGAGCATCGACATGTCGCCCGCCTTCATCAAGGGCGTCACCAAACACCTGCCCAAGGCTCGCATCACGTTCGACAAATTCCACGTCATCGCCCATGCCTCCGCTGCCGTCGATGCGACGAGACGCATCGAACAGCGAACCGACCCCAGCCTCAAGGGGTTGCGCTGGAAACTGCTCAAAGACCGCGACAGCCTCTCCGACGAGGGCCGGGCCGACCTCGATGCACTGATCGCACAGGCCGCCACCAAACGAACGGCGCGTGCCTGGCTCTACCGCGAGCATCTGCGCGAAATCCTTGACCGCAAGCAGATCAACGTCGTCTCCGCCATGCTCAAGCAGTGGTGCACCAACGTCCTGCGCTCCAAAGTCGAGCCGATGAAGGACGTCGCCAGAATGATCCGCAACCACTTCGACGGCATCGTCGCCTGGACACAAACCCGCCAGACCAACGGCTTTATCGAGGCCCTGAACGGGCTTTTCCAGGCCGCAAAACGCAAGGCAAGGGGCTACACCCGCTTCACAACCATGCGTACCGTTCTCTTCCTCATCGCGGGCAAACTCGACTTCACAGCGATCAACCCGCATGCCGCATAGCCCACTCAAAATTCAAAAGAGCCGGAAAATGCGTCTTTATGTTTGTTTTTAATACGGTGAACGTTAATACATAGGAGTGAAAGACGTTATTCGAATCAGGATAACTTTTCTGTGTAAATAAACCACGTAATAATACATCGACATCCCCCCTTTCCACAGCCC
>CAIYCT010000214.1 GCA_903924765.1 uncultured Rhodospirillaceae bacterium
CAGCACGTCCAATCAGGCCATGCGCACGGCCACGCCCATTTCCACCTGTTCGCGGATCAGCGAGCGCTCGACATCGTCGGCCACGTCGGAATCGATTTCCACCCCCCGGTTCATGGGGCCGGGATGCATGATCACCGCGTCGGGTTTGGCCAAGGACAGCTTGGCGTAATCCAGGCCGAAGAAATGAAAGTATTCACGAATCGAGGGGATGAAATTGCCCCGCATCCGTTCGTTCTGAATGCGCAGCATCATGACCACGTCCACATCCTTCAATCCGGTGCGCATGTCGTGGAACACCTCGACCCCCATGCGATCCACTTGGGTCGGAATCAAGGTGCGCGGGCCGATCAGGCGCACGCGGGCACCCATGGTCAGCAACAGATAGATGTTGGAGCGGGCGACCCGGCTGTGCTGAACGTCGCCGCAGATGGCCACTGTCAGTCCCGCCAACTGCCCTTTGCGTCGACGGATGGTTAGGGCGTCCAACAGGGCTTGGGTCGGATGCTCGTGACTGCCGTCTCCCGCATTGATCACCGCGCAATTGACCTTTTCCGACAGCAGCTTGACCGCGCCCGAATCGGGGTGACGAACCACCAGCACATCCAGATGCATGGCGTTCAACGTCATGGCGGTGTCGATCAGGGTTTCGCCCTTTTGCACGCTGGAGCTGGAGGCCTGCATGTTGATCACGTCGGCGCCCAACCGCTTGCCCGCCAGTTCAAACGAGGTCCTGGTGCGGGTGGAATTCTCGAAGAACAAATTGACCAGGGTTCGACCGCGCAGAAGGTTCTTGCGCTTGTCGACCGAACGGTTTTGCTCCACATAGCCGTCGGCCAAGTCGAGCAACGCGGTGAGTTCCAGCGGTCCTAGGCCCTGGATGCCCAACAGATGGCGGTGAGGATAAAAGTGTTCAGTCATGAGGCGCACTATAAAGCCCCGCTAAGGTTGGGGCAAGTTCGGCCTAAGGGCATAAAGATCGGAGTTGCGCTTGCATTATTGACTCATCTTCGGTCACAGTGCAATTTTAGGCAATATTTTGAGAGATGTTCCCGTGGCATTTGAAAACACTCGAACGATTCTAGGCATTACCAATGGTCCGGTTCGATCCGCCATCAAAGGTGCCTTGATGTCCAAGGGCTTCCGGTCAATGATCGATGTAACCGACATGGTGCAGTTGCATGAAGTGTTGGAGACCGATGGGGTTGATTTGATCGTCACCACCTCGAAATTGGGCTATGACGACGCCACCTTGTTGATCCGTGAGATGCGTCACAATCGTTTGGGCAACAATCCCTTCGTCGCGGTGATCATGCTGTTGGAAGCGCCGGATAAAGAAGAATTGGGGCGGGTGGTCAATGCGGGCGTCGATGACGTGCTGTTGATGCCCATTTCGCCCAGTCAATTGTTCACCCGCATCGAAACCATCAGGCGGGCGCGGAAAACCTTTGTCTGCACCCATGATTACATCGGCCCCGACCGCCGCAAGGAAGAACGTCCGGGAACTCAGCCGCCCGCCACCTTCGGTCCGCCCAATCCGCTGATATTGCGCGACGAGGCCTTGATCGACGAAAGCCGCTACAACGCCCATATCCGCAATGGCTTGGCCCAATATCGCCGGGTGCTGTTCTCGGTGCAGTCGCGGCAGTTGGAATGGTTGGCGGGACAGGTTGCTGTCGGGTGCCGCGATACCAACGTGCCGGTCAAGGACACCGCCACCAATGCGGCCAGGATCGTGAATTTTGGCCAGGATTTGGGTAAACGCATGACCGGCGACGAATTTGCCGAGGCGTTGACGCTTGTCACCTCGATGGTCGCCATGGCCCGCCAAGTGGGTCAAGACCCAAGGGCGGCCAACATGGAAACGCTTGGCAAGTTGGTTGACGCGGCCAAAGACTTGAAGCAGCGTTTCGTCCAGCCCCCGCCGGGGGCCGCTCCTTCCAAGACGTGGTGATAGATCAATACGATCTCATATTGATCTAAATTGTGTTCGCCCTCGCCGGGCGCGGGCCTCCGCCCGCTTGGCCGCCGCCTCATTGGCGGCTATCGCGGGATGATTGTAATTAAAATCATCCCGCTCAAACTGTCATTTCCGCGGGATCAGCACCCAGTAATCGAACTCCAGCAAGACGTCGGGCAAGAAATCCTTGTTGTCGTCGGTCTTGAGCGGGAAGTCGCCGCATTCCAGGTTTTTGGTGGCGACCATGCGGATGCGCAGCGCGCCCAAATCCGTGCGTCCGGGAATTTCGGCCTTGTCCAGGATTTCGCTCCAGGCATAGACGGTATCGCCGGCGAAGGTCGGGTTGGCGTGACGGCCGCCATTGATGGCGACGATCTTGAAGGTGTTGGCCAAGCCGTTGAACGATAATGACCGCGCCAAGCTGATGATGTGACCGCCATAAATCAGGCGGCGACCGAACCGGCCCTTGCCTTCGGTGTGCTGATTGAAGTGCACCTTGGCGGTGTTTTGCCACAGGCGGGTGGCCATGGCGTGTTCGGCTTCCTCGATGGTCATGCCGTCCACATGGTTGATCTTCTCGCCCACTTCGTAATCGTCCCAGAGATGGGGCGAACCGGCCAGGACCGTATCGTATTTCGTTAAGGTCAATCCTTCGGGGATGATCAGATCTTGAACCGCCACCGCGCTTGGCAGTTGCGGCACATGCGGGGCCGGAGTGGGGGCGTCGGGATTGCGTTTGCGGACCATCACCCAGCGCACGTATTCCAGCACGGTTTGACCGTGTTGATTGGTTCCCACCGAGCGCACATAGACCACGCCGGTTTGTCTGTTGGAATTTTCCTTCAAGCCGATGACAGTTGAGACGGTCTTCAACGTGTCGCCGGGATAGACCGGAACGCCAAACTTGCCGTCAGCATAGCCCAGATTGGCCACGGCGTTCAGCGAGATGTCGGGCACGGTCTTGCCGAAGACCACATGAAACGCCACCATGTCGTCGACCGGAGCCTTGGGATAACCGATGGAGCGGGCGAATTCCTCCGAGGTGGGGATGACGAAGCGATTGGGAGTGAGCGCGGTATAAAGGGCGACATCGCCTTCGGTCACCGTGCGCGGCGTGGCGTGGCGGATATCCTGGCCCAGGAAAAAGTCCTCGAAATAATTGCCTTCGACGGTTTTGCTGCTCATTTACGCGGATGCTCCCAATTCGGCGCTCATTTGCGCGATTTTTTCAGACATGGCGACGATGCGGCGGGCTTCGTCCACATGCAGCGATTCGATCAGTTTGCCGTCCACCAGCACTACGCCTTGACCATTTTGCGTGGCCTCGGCATGGGCGATGATCACTTTCAACGACCATTGCACGTCCTCGACCGAGGGGGCGAAAACTCGATTGGCGACGGGGATGGTCTTGGGATGGATCAGGGTCTTGCCATCGAAGCCCAATTCCAACCCTTGCAGACAGGATTGCTCGAACCCCTCGTCATCGTTGAGGTCCAAATGGACGCCGTCCAGAATGGCCAAGCCGTGGGCGCGGGCAGCCAAGACGCCCATGGACAGCGAGGTCAGCACCGACAGCCGCGATGGCTTGTGGATGGCGTGCAGGTCTTTGACCAGATCCGAGGTGCCCATGATCAGGCCCGCCAGCTGGTTGGAGGATTCAGCGATTTCGTCCGATTTCAAGATCGAGCGGGGCGTTTCCATCATGCACCAGATGGAGAGGCCTTCATTGGCATGAACGCCAGACAAAATGGCCTCCACCTGCCGCACCTGGGCCGAAGATTGGACTTTTGAAATTACCACGCCGTCCGCCTGCGACTTGGCCACGGCCATCAAATCTTCGTAGCCCCAGGGGGTGGACAGACTGTTGACCCGAACCAAAACCTCGCGCTTTCCGAAACCGCCCTTGGCGATGCTATCGATCACAAATTGCCGCGCTTCGATTTTGGCGTCGGGCGCAACCGCGTCTTCAAGGTCCAGGATCAAGCCGTCGGCGGCCAATGTTTTCGATTTTTCCAGAGCGCGCTGATTTGAACCCGGCACATACAATACGGAACGACGCGGTTGGTTGGTCTTGCTCATGAACACTCCCTCTGCTCAAGCCTTGCACCGCAACATAGCAAGAGCTTCCCCAAAAGAACAAGATGAAGGTGTTATCATATTAGGATTGAGGCGGGGGCCAGTTTCTGCTTATTTCCTGTCAGGACTTTTTTGGAGGGAATGTTTCGTGGAAAATGTGTTGCTGCGCGGACTTGCCATCGGCTTCGCCATCGCGGCTCCCATTGGTCCAGTAGGCATTCTATGCATCAGGCGGGCATTGTCCCATGGGCGCGCCGCCGGCATCGCCGCCGCCTTGGGCGCGGCCTTCGCTGATTGCTTCTTTGGCGCGGCGGTGGGATTGGGCATTGGCTCGGTTCAGGAAACCCTAGCCGAAATTCAAACTCCGCTGAGAGTGGTCGGCGGGTTGTTCCTGCTGGTGCTGGGGGTGCGCTTGTGCCGATCAGCCGGAACGTTGATGGATAATAACGGTTACGGCGACGGCACCTGGGTCAAGGACGCCCTGTCCAGCTTCGCCATCACCATCACCAATCCGGGCACCATCTTGGGCGTGATCGGCGTGTTCGCCGCCTTGGGTCCGGTGGGACAGACTGACGGGTTCGAACAATCCTCCCTGCTGATCGGCGGGATATTCTTAGGCTCGTTGCTGTGGTGGACCACCTTGTCGTCCATCGCCTCCGCCGTTCGGGGACGGGTCTCGCCGGTGGGGTTGCACCGATTCGGTTGGGTGTCGGGAGCGTCGTTGGTGGTGTTCGGCGTTGTGGTGCTGGGCAGCGTTGTCTGGGGACGGCCTCTTTGATACGCCCCCGCCTCAATGGCGGGCTAAAGGGGGGCAATATCTCCTCGCTATAACACCTTGCGCAGCAAGATTTCGTCCTCGCCTGTTTTCACCAGATCGGTTAAGGCAGCGGTTTCAATAAATCACATATGGGCGTAAAAGCCGCGCGCCTTGGCGTTGAAGGCGGAAACGCAGGCCCAGAAATTGGTGGCGCCGGATGTCTTGGCATTGGCAAATGCCCAATCCAGCGCTTGCTTGCCGAAGGACCGGCCTTGTTCGTGGGGAAGGACCGCCAGCAATTCCAGATAGGGGCCGCGCAGCCATGGCGACCGCACCGCCAAGGCGCCGACCAAGCGACCGTTATGGATCATGACGGTCCGGATCAGAGCCGCATCTGGCTTCAACAGATAGCGAATCAGGGAATCTGCGTCGAAATTTAAGTGTTTCCACGGGTCCATGGATTCCAGGGCTTGTCCGATTTCGGCGGCATGGAAGGAGCTTAGATCCGTGAAATCAAGACTCATAACCCCTGATCCAGCCGTATGAAACGGAAACCTTTGGCTTTCAGTCCGGCGATGATGGCGGGCAAGGCGGCGGCGGTTTCGGGGGCGCGGCCATTGATGTGGAAAATCAGGATGTCGCCGGGCTTGGCGTTCAGCAGTACCCATTGGGCCAAATGTTCGGCGGTGACGCCCTTGCCGGGGTCACCCGACGGCACGCGCCAATGGATGACGCGATGTCCGGTGGCTTCCACTTCGGCCAAGCTTGCGGCGTCATAATTTCCGGCGGGAAAACGGAAGAATGTCGGACGATGACCCGTGACCGCCTCGATGACGGCATCGGCGTCGGCTACTTGCTTTTCCACCGCGTCCTTGCTCAATCGCTCCATATGTTGGGGATGGGTCATGGAATGGTTTTCGATTTCCACCAAAGGCGAGGCGGCAAGACGCGCCAACTCGTCCTTGTTGCGCTGGGCGAACAATCCAGTAGCGAAGATGGTGTAGGGCAGGCTTTGTTGGGTCAGAACATCGACGATGCCGCGATCCAACCAAGCGGGTTGGCCGGGCGCTTCGCAACCGTCAAAAGTTAGCGCCACGACTTTGTCCGCGCGGGGCAATTGGGTGACGACTTGGGCGGCGGCAGGGCCTGAGATGAGCCAAAGCAGAGCCATGACCCATTGCGTCGTCCGCATGGTTAGAAATCCAGATCGGCGTAATGACGAGCGGGGGGAATACCCGGCAGATGATCCGCCAGAACAGCTCGGAAAGCGGGACGGGATTTTACCCGCACATACCAGTCCTTGGCCCCCATATGGCCTTCCCAGGGAACGTCGCCCATGTAATCGATACAGGACAGATGGGCGGCGGCGGTGATATCGGCCAGACTGTATTGCGGACCGGCCAGCCAGGTGCGCCGTTCGGTCAGCCAAGCGATGGTGTCCAGATGGCGGTGAATGGCGGCGAAACCGGCGCGAATAGCTTTGGAATCCGGCTCGGCCTTGGGCTGGCTGATGCGTTTGACGATTTTCTCGCCCACCAACGGCACGGTGACTTCGCGGTTGAACTTGGCGTCGAACAATCCGACCAGACGGCGGACCTCGGCCCGATCCAGCGGGTCGGAGGGCAGCAGCGGCGGCTCGCGGTGCAACTCGTCCAGATATTCGGCAATGGCGGTGGCGTCGGACAGCGGGTCGGCGTTGTCTTGCACCAGCACCGGCACTTCGCCGAAGGGGCTGATTTCAAGAAATTCGTCGCGCGCTTGCCACGGCGATTCGATCACCGGTTCGAATTCCAATTTCTTTTCCGCCAAGACAACCCGGACTTTGCGGGAGAACGGACACAGGGGATGGTGATACAGAGTGCGCATCAAGGAATCAGGCGGCTCGAATGGTGGGGGATTCCGTCAGAACGGCATAAAGCGCGTCGGCGCTGTCGGCGGTCCGCAATTTGTCGCAAACGATTTTGTCGCGCAGCAAACGGGAGACTCGGGCCAAGGCCTTCAAATGGTCGGCTCCGGCGCTTTCGGGTGCCAGCAGCAGGAAGATCAGATCGACCGGTTGTTCGTCGATGGATTCGAAATCGATCGACCGTTCCAACCGGGCGAAGACGCCGAACAGGCGTTCGATTCCAACCGGCTTGCCGTGGGGAATGGCGATGCCATTGCCGATGCCGGTGGTGCCCAGCCGCTCGCGTTCCAGCAAAACATCGAACACCATGCGCTCCGGTAAACCTGACAACTCTTGAACGCGATGGGCCAGTTCCTGCAAAGCTTGCTTCTTGGACGTCGCCCGTAGATTGGGGATAATCGCAGTGGGCGAAAGTATATCTGTTATTTCCATTAAGTCGAAACCCTATGTTGGGTCGTCGCACCCTAAGACCTTTAAGATGCGGTATTCTCGTTATCAAACCAACCCCGTTTAATGGGGGTGTCGAGGGTCGGGAACATAGGCCTCTGTTCACCTAAAAGTCAAGACACCATCCCCAAGGATTTGTCTCTCCGTCTTTGCACCGAAGAGGGAATGTTCATGCCCTCCCTATATTTGGCAACGGTTCTCCGGGCGATCTCGATGCTTTCGGCTTTTAGAATGTCCACAATTTTGTCATCGGACAGGACGTCTTTGCCTTCATTGTCGATCAGGGCTTTGATGCGATGGCGCACCGATTCCGCCGAATGGGCGTCGCCGCCGTCGGCCGAGCCGATGGATTTGGTGAAGAAATATTTTAGTTCGAAGATCCCGCGCGGAGTCGAGATGTATTTGTTCGAGGTTACTCGGCTGACCGTGCTTTCATGCATGCCGATGGCATTGGCGATATCGCGCAGCACCAGCGGGCGCAGATGCTGGATGCCGTGGCGAAAGAAAGCGTCTTGCTGGCGGATCAATTCGCTGGCGACCTTCATGATGGTGGTGGCCCGTTGATGCAGCGATTTCACTAACCAATTGGCGGATTGGAAGTTTTCCACCAGATAGGCTTTTTCTTCCTTGTTGCGCGCGGCGCCTGACACTTGCGCGAAATAACGGGTGTCCACCAGCACCTTGGGCAAGGTGTCGGCATTCAGTTCCACCAGCCAGGTTCCTTCGGGTCCGCGCCTCATCAGCACGTCCGGGGTGATGGTCTGGGCGGTGGTGTGGTCGAATTTCAAGGCGGGCTTGGGGTCCAGCGCTTTGATCTCGACGATCATCTCGGTTAGGTCTTCCGCATCCACGCCGCACACCCGCATCAGCCCGGCCAGATCGCGTTTGGCCAACAGCGGCAGATTGTTGATCATGGCCTCCATGGCGGGATCGTAGCGGTCTTTTTCCTTTAATTGGATGGCAAGACATTCGGCCAGAGTGCGGGCGAAGATCCCGGCCGGATCGAAGCGCTGCATTTTCTGCAAGACCGCTTCGACCAGTTCGAGGGGACAGCCCAACCGGAACGCCAGATCTTCCAGCGAGCCGATCAGATAGCCGGACTCGTCGAGCATGGAGATCAAGTGCAAACCGATCAGCCGTTCCTTGATGTCGGTGATGTCCATGTTGATCTGAGCAACCAGATGGTCGCGCATGGTAATGGACTCGGCCAGGGTTTGTTCCAGGTTGCTTTCGCCATCGCCGAAGTCCGTTCGACCGCCGCTTTTGCTCCAATCGGCGAAGGCCTCGCCGCCGCCCGCCCCATCGGACACGCTGTCATTGTTGTACAGATTGTCATAATCCATATCCAACGAGTCCTGGGCCGAGCTGTCGTTCGTTCCGTCCAGAACGGGGGTCGCTTCCGGCTCGCGGTGGTCCATCAGCGCTTCGGGAATGGCTTGAGCCTCGGCGCTCAGGCCTCCTTCGCTGGTTTCGTCGCGCTCCAACAACGGATTGCGCTCCAGTTCCATGTCGATGAAGGCGGTCAGCTCCAAATTGGATAATTGCAGCAGTTTGATCGCCTGCTGCAATTGCGGCGTCATAACCAGCGACTGCGCTTGGCGCATATCCAAACGGGGGCCGAGCACCATTACAGGGTGAACCTTTCGCCCAAATAGACTCGTCTGACGCCTTCGTGGGCGACGATATCGGCGGGCTTGCCTTCCATCAACAACGCTCCATCGTGCAAGATGTAGGCGCGGTCGATCAAATCCAGGGTCTCGCGCACGTTATGATCGGTGATCAGCACGCCGATGCCGCGATCCTTCAAGTGGGAAACCAAGTCGCGAATGTCGGATACCGCGATAGGGTCGATGCCCGCCAGCGGTTCGTCCAGCAAAATGAAATGTGGGCGACAGGCCAAAGCGCGAGCAATTTCGCAGCGCCGCCGCTCGCCGCCCGACAAGGCCAAAGCAGGGACCAGGCGCAGATGACCGATGGTAAATTCCGCCAGCAGACTTTCCAAATCGTGTTCCCGTTGTTCGGGGTCGTCTACCACCGCTTCCAGCACGGCCATGATGTTGGCTTCCACCGTTAGCCCTCGGAAGATCGAGGCTTCTTGCGGCAGATAGCCGATGCCCAGACGGGCGCGGCGATACATGGGCAGGGTGGTGATGTCTTGGCCGTCCAGGAAAATCGAGCCGCCATCGGGTTCGATCAATCCGGTGATGCAATAAAAACAGGTGGTTTTGCCCGCGCCGTTGGGACCCAACAGGCCTACGGCCTCGCCGCGCTTGACCGAGATGGAGACGTCGCGCAGGACCGGACGGCCCTTGAACCGCTTGGCGATGTGGCTGGCCCACAAGCCTTCGCTGTGTGAAGCTATGTCGTGTGGCGGCTGGATGACGGTCATTGCGGCGGCTTGTCCTTTCCGGCGTTCTTATCTTTAGTATGTTGGGTCGGAGTAAATATAGCCTGAACGCGCTTTTTCTGATCGGGTCCGTCGCCTGCCTGATTGCCATAGAGCGTGCTGATTCCGCTCTCCATATTCACCGTGGCATAGCCGCCATTCATGACGTTGCCGTCGCGGGTCAGGGTGACGGCTCCGGTCAGGGTGGCGATGTCGGTGTTGGCGTTGTAATCGCCGCGGTCACCGGTGGCTTTATCGGTTGGGGTGGTGATTACCACATGACCATAGGCGTCAGCTCGGGACAATTCCATGTCGTCCTGGGATTTTTGGCCCTTTTCCTTCTTTTCCGGTTTGGTCTTGGGCGGTCCGTCCGACTCCTTGTCCTTGAAATGGGCGGTCAGCACGTCGGCCTGAATTTTTCGGTCTTTGGTAATGGCGATTCCGTTGGTGCGAAGTACCGCCATCTTCTGTTGTTCCCAATATTCGATGGCGTCGTCGGCGGTGAAGGTTTGCGTGGGCGTGACCAATTTGGCGGGCGCGCCATTCAGGATCAGCACCGCCTTGTCCAGGTCGTAGATGGCCTTGGTTCCGGTGGCGGTGTCGGCGGGATTGGTGATGGTCACGTGACCATCGGCATCCACTCGCCAAATCTGACTGTTGCCACCCTTGCGATAATAGGCGGTCAAGGTGTCGGCGGTGACGGTGACGTCGCCTCGAACGGCCTTGGCGTTGCCATGGGCGATGACGCGGTTATTGTCCGATTGCCATTCCAATCCGTCGTCGGACGAGATTTGAATTTCCGACGTTCCTTGCACCATGTCGAACCCAAGGACCGGACTCGATGCGGTTATAATCATCCATAGGAAAAGCAGCCCCGTTTGTCGCGCTGTCATTACGGCTTGCTCCCCTCGGCGGAAGGATGAATCCCTTTCAAGGAAACGTTGGAGCGTCCCTTGACCACGATGCGTTCACCCTTGTTGGCGATGCTGAAGCCAACCCCGTCCAATCGGCCTTGCGGGCCTTGGCCATCTACAGGATCGTCGCCCTCCGCCGTGTCGGCCTTCAGGTCCACATGGGCGGTTTGGGTGTGCATTTCATAGCCCAGCTCGTGGTACAGATTGACGTTGCCGTTTAAGTCCAGCATTTGGCTTTTTTGGTGATAGACCCCATGGTCGGCGCTGATGATCACGCTAGAACCGCTGCGGGAGACGAAATCCGCCTTGGGGAATTCCATGTCGATCAAATCCGCATCATCCGACCGTTGAGCCCCCGAATCGGCGGTGACCGAAAAGGGATTGTCGTTGGTGTCGACGCCGAAATAGCGGGCATTGACCATGCGCAATTTCTTGACCGAATCGGCGGTGATAGCGGCATAACCGATGCGGAACCCGTCGGTCTGGGCGGAAAGGCGGGCCCAAAACACCACAATGACCAGCAACAGCAAGGCCATGGCGGGCAGAGCCACCTTCATGACGCGGACGAAGTGGGTGTAGTCGTTGCGGAACAGCGACAGCCTTAGACGGGCTAAGAAGTCGGTTGAAAACAGGGCCACGGTCACGCCACTCCGCTCCGTAAACAATCGTGAACATGCAAAACGCCGACTGGACGGGTGCCATCGACCACGAATACGCTGGTGATGGCCTTGGTGTTCATAATACGCAAGGCCTCGGCGGCCAGCATGTCGGGCGACACCGTTTTAGGGCCTACGGTCATCACGTCCTTGGCTTTCAATCCCATGAAATCGCCTTGCAGATGACGGCGCAAATCGCCATCGGTGATGATTCCGGCCAAGCTGCCGTCAGGGGCAGATACGCCTGCGCACCCCAGACTTTTTTTTGTGATGATGACGATGACGTCGCCAATGGACATGTCGGGGGTGACCAGCGGCAGCGACTCGCCCGAATGCATCAGGTCCGAGACCTTCAACAGTCGCTGACCCAGATGGCCGCCTGGATGATAGACCTTGAAGTCTGATGCGGTGAAGTTGCGGCGCTCCAGCAAGGTGACCGCCAGCGCGTCGCCCAAGGCCAGCATCATGGTGGTCGATGTGGTGGGAGCCAAGCCCATGGACCCGGCCTCGTCCAATTGCGGCAGGATCAGCGCCACGTCCGATTGCGACGCCAGCAGGCTTTCCGAGCGGGTGGTCATGCAGATCAGCGGGATGCCGAACCGGCGGGTGTAATTGATGATGTCGCCCAGTTCGACGGTTTCGCCGGAATTGGACAGGGCCAAGACCACGTCGTCGGTGGTGATCATGCCCAAATCGCCGTGGCTGGCTTCGCCGGGATGGACGAAAAACGCCGGACATCCGGTCGAGGCCAAGGTGGCGGCGATCTTGCGGGCGATGTGCCCGCTTTTTCCCATGCCGGTGACGACCACGCGGCCCTTGGCGTCCTGCATCAGAGTGACCGCGCGAACGAAGGCTTCGTCCAACGCATGGCGCAATAGAGACAAGGCGTCGGCTTCATCCGCCAAAACCCGACGCCCCGCGCTTATGATTTTATCCCGGTCCGCGTCGTTTAGTGTGCCGCTCATCAACCTATCTCGTCCTTGGTCATGCAAGTTTTGCGCCTAGGCAATATCTGCGCCAAAGTACAAGGGTCGCTCGCGTTTATCAACGACTCTGCGCAAAACGATGATTTTAGCTTAGTGCGCGAAGATGTCTTCTTCGGGCCACCCTGCCAGATCCAGCATGGCGCGGTCGGGCAGGAAGCGGAAGCAGGCTTCGGCTAAGTCGCGGCGGCGTTCGCGTTCCAGCAGACCTTCCAGCTTGTCCTTGAGCTGGTGCAGATACAGCACGTCCGAGGCGGCATAGGCCAATTGCTCGGCGTTAAGCTCGGCGGCGCCCCAGTCGGATGTCTGTTGCTGCTTGGACATTTCGATCCCCAGCAAATCGCGGCTAAGATCTTTCAGGCCGTGACGGTCGGTGTTGGTGCGGGTAATCTTCGAAGCGATCTTGGTGCACCAGACCGGCTCGCACCGCACGCCCAGATACTGTTTGAGCACGGCAATATCGAAACGGGCGAAGTGGAACAGCTTGGTCACCTTGGGCGACGCCATCAACGCAGCCAAATTGGGGGCGTCGTAAACCGGTTGGGGAAAATGCACCACGTGGGCGTCACCGTCTCCGGCCGACAATTGCACCACGCACAGACGGTCGCGCAGAGGATTCAGTCCCATGGTTTCGGTATCTACGGCGATGGAAGGAGCGTCCAGCGCGCCGCTGGGCAAATCGCCTTTGTGATAATAGACCGTCACGTTTCTACTCCAGGGTCGGATTTGGCAAAGAACGCGGCGATGCTACTAGGCTTTGCTCCGCCTGTCATCCCTATGAGGCATTAGTGAGAGGATAAGATTCTTGCGATGCTGAAAAAGATGGTGCCCAGGAGAAGACTCGAACTTCCACGACCTTTCGGTCACTAGTACCTGAAACTAGCGCGTCTACCAATTCCGCCACCAGGGCCCATCATTTTTGGTCGGGTGCGCCGACCAAGGGGCAGAGGGATATACGACCGGAACGGCGCTGTCAATGCGATTGATGCACAAGGCGATGCGAGTCGTATCACTGTGCGTTTTTCCCGGTGGACTCGGGTGGGCGAGTGTTGCTTAGGGGCGCGTTCCTCGCTAGAGTACCAAGCAACGGAGGAGGGGGTATGCAACAACAGACCCGAGTTCTTGAACGAAAGGTGTTCTATTCCGGGCAAAAAATCTTTGCCGAAGGGGATCGGGGCGACCGCGCCTATTTGATTCAAAGCGGAAATGTGGACATCATCAAGAATGAAATGCCGCTGGCGACGTTGGGGGCGGGCGAATTATTCGGCGAAATGGCGTTGATCGACGACAAGCCGCGCATGGCCACCGCCGTGGCCAACGGCGACGTGGCGGTGGTGATCATCAGCCGCGACAGCTTCAACGAGAAACTGTCCAAGGCCGATCCGTTCATTCGCGGCCTGTTGAATATCTTCGTCCGCAATATTCGCAATCTGACCCGATAAGGTTCTTTGATGACTGTTTCCGACCAGCCCGAGCGCGTTCAGGCCGCCACATTGCGCCCGGTAGCGCCCGGCATGGAAAAGCATTTGGACGTCTATTACCCGATTCTGGATCACGGTTTTATCGCGGTGAAGGATTATATGGGCGACGATGGCTCGGTGCTGTCCATGGCGCGTATGAGCTATGGCCGTGGAACCAAGACCGTGTCCGACGACCGGGCTTTGCTGCGCTATTTGATGCGGCATATGCACACCAGCCCGTTCGAAGGTTGTGTCATCAAGCTGCACGTCAAATTACCCATTTTCGTCATGCGGCAATGGGTTCGTCATCGCACTGCGTCTTTGAATGAATACTCCGCCCGCTATTCCATGATGCCCGACGAATTTTATATGCCCGACGCCCAGCATCTGGCGGTGCAGTCCACCGACAATAAACAAGGCAGGGGCGCCACGCTTAGCGCCGAACAGGCCGACGCGGTCCGCGCTTTGTTGGAACAAGACGCCAAGCACGCCTTCGCCAGCTATCATCGCCTGCTTAATCAAGACGAGGACGGTACCGAAATCGAGCCCGATACGGTCGGCCTTGCCCGCGAGTTGGCCCGGATCGGATTGCCCCTCTCCACCTATACGCAAATGTATTGGCAGACCAATTTGCACAATCTGCTGCATTTCCTGAAACTGCGCGCCGATCGTCATTCCCAATGGGAAATCCGGGTCTATGCGGAAAAAATCTTGGAGTTGCTGGCCGATTGGGTGCCGCTGACCGCCGAAGCGTTCACCGATTATCAGCACCAGTCGGCCAAGTTGTCGCGCATGGATCTGGAATTGGTGCGCGCCATGTTGGCTGGAAAAGCCACCATCGACGACGCCGATCAATACGGCCTGTCTAAGCGCGAAGCGCGGGAACTGGCTGAAACCTTGGGTTTGATGGGGTAAAAAATGAAAAAAATGATTTGCGCCTTTGTGCTGGCGGTCGCTTTGCTGGCTGCCCATTCAGCCCGCGCCGCCGAGTTGGTGATTACCGTCACCGGCATCGATCAGGCGCGCGGCGTCATTCGGGTGGTCTTGATTGCCGATCCCAACGGCAATGCCCACCAATCCCAATCACGCAACGTGGACACCGCCGCCTCCAAGGACGGTGTCTTGACCACCAGTTTCATCGGATTGGCACCGGGTTTGTATGGCGTGGTCGTGCTTGAGGACAGGCCGGTCAATCACGCTGTCGAGAAGGCGGTGACCGGCAAGGTCGGCGCGCCCATAGCCACCAGTTCTGAAGTGCGGGTGACATTGGCCGAGCCCAAGATGGTGGTCAGCATTCCCCTGACTCCGACGCGCTGATGGCCGGACCCGCCCACCGCTCGGTTTTGGTGTTGGGAGGCGCTGCCTCCGGCAAAAGCGCCTATGCGGAATCCCTATTGTCCAAGGCGCCGTTATTATACATCGCCACGGGCCAGGCCCAGGACACGGAAATGTCCGAGCGAATCAAGCGCCATCGCGATCGGCGGGGGCCGCGTTGGATCACAGTCGAGGAACCGACAGAATTGGTCGAGTCGATTTATCGTCATCGCTCTGCTTTTTCGGGGATTCTGGTGGATTGTCTGACCATGTGGATCAGCAATCTGATGATGGCGGACAAAGACGTGAGTCAGGCGACCGAGTCCTTATGCGCGGCGGTGACGGTGACCACTATTCCTCTGGTGCTGGTATCCAACGAAGTGGGCATGGGTTTGGTGCCGGACACGGCCATTGGGCGTCAATTCCGCGACCTGCAAGGGCACGTCAATCAACGGCTGGCGACGGTTTGCTCGCAGGTGACGTTCGTCGCCGCCGGGTTGCCGTTGATGCTGAAGGACGAGAAATGAAATCAAAGCGTAAAATCCCCGCCACCATCATCACCGGCTTTCTGGGCGCGGGCAAAACCACCTTGGTTCGGCATCTGCTGGAGCATGCCCAAGGGCGGCGCATCGCCTTGATTATCAACGAATTTGGCGATATGGGCGTGGATGGCGAACTGTTGGCCTCGTGCGGGGTTACCGGCTGCGCCGAGGACGACATCATCGAATTGGCCAATGGGTGCTTGTGCTGCACCGTTGCCGACGAATTTCTGCCCACCATCGAAGCGCTGTTGGACCGCGATCTGCCGCCCGAACACATCGTCATCGAAACGTCGGGCTTGGCTCTGCCCAAGCCTTTGGTCAAGGCATTCCAATGGCCGGACGTGCGGTCGCGGGTGACCGTGGATGGCGTGGTCACGGTGGTGGATGCGCGGGCTTTGGATACGGGGCGGTTCGACGAAACACCCGCGACGATTGCCGCTCACGACAATCCCTTGGACGAGGTCTTCACCGATCAATTGGCCTCGGCCGACATGGTGCTGCTCAACAAGACCGATCTGGTGGACGGGCCGCGTCTGGAACAGTTGCTGGGCGAGTTGCGAGCCAAGCTGCGTCCTGGCGTCAAGGCCTTGCCCACCCGTAACGGAGCCGTCGATCCCATGGTGCTGCTGGGTCTGTCCGCCGCCGCCGAGGACGATTTGGAGTCGCGTCCGTCGTGCCATGACGCCGAGGGAGAACATGATCACAACGATTTCGAAAGTTTCGCCGTCCGTCTACCGGTGATGACAGATCCCGCCCGCTGGGAAGCCCAAGCGCTAGAGGTGATCGGCGCGCATGATATCCTGCGCATCAAGGGGTTCTTGGCCATCGAAGGCAAAAACACCCGTCAGGTGGTGCAGGCGGTGGGCGCGCGCATGGACCGTTATTTCGACCGTCCCTGGAAGCCAGGCGAAACGCCCGAGAGCCGGGTGGTGGTGATCGGTCAGACCGGCCTGAATCGCGCTTTGATCGAACAGGCGCTTAAAGCTTAATTGCCGCTCAGAATCATATTGTAGAGCCGCACGACTTTCCGGACTGCGTCCGAGCGGGCTTGCGCCGTTGTGGCGGCTAGGGCTTCCGCCGCCAGCGTTCCCAGTTTCGCCAGCATTTCCACATTGGCGTCGCGGCTCAAGACAAGATTGAAGCCCTTCAAGATGGCCGAGGCCTCATCGAAGCTTTCATTGTATTCGGCAAGAAGGGTGTTGCGCAGAGTCAGAAGGTTGGTCAAGCAGGTTTCCACGGTGTTGACGCTTAGGCGCGTCTTCAGGGCTTCGCGGAATTGGATCGCCAGTTCCTTGGGGCGGCGGGTCAATTCGGCGCGGATGAAGGGAAATACCTCGCCATAAATCTCGATCTTGCTCGATTCCATCAGGCACAATCCGTACAGATGTTCGATACGGAATCCGCGTTCGGGATTGGTGAAGAACAGTTTCAACAGCAAGGATTCGGTGATGACCGGGTTTAGTTGTTGCTTCACCTGAATCAAACGTTCTTCCAAGAAGCCCTTGTTGGTTTTGGCGTTGCCGACCAAGGACGTGATCTCCTTGGACCATTTGTCATATTTCCCGGTATCAAGGTCCAGGAAATGTTGTACGAACATCAAGTTGAACTCGACCTGGACCGAGATAGGCAGATCGGCCACCAGCGCGTCGAACACGTCTTGCAGGGCGATTGCTTCGCGGTCTTCCTGAGTCAGGACGGAGTCGCGGTCGATTGCGACCTTGACTTGTTTGACCACGTTTTTCGTGCCCGTGGCGAAACTGACGCCGAAGATCGAGCGCTTTTTCTGCCGCGCCACTTGCTTCTCAACCACCTTGAATTGCGGGCCTAGTGCGTCCAATTGGCTGCGGGTATGAAGGGTCTGATTGACGGCGGTCATTTGCTGGGCCAGGATTTTCAGGATTGCGGCGCTCTTGGTCTGCAGGAATTGCTCCATATTGCCGCCCGTGTCCCGCATGGGTCGCAACACGTCTTTGATTAAAGCATTGGCGCACAGCACCATCACACCATCGGTTATTACTTTGACCAGCAAGTCCTGGACGGCTTGATGGGCCAGGAAGAACCCATCCGTCTGGCAATAGGCCATGCTGGGGATGGGGTGCGATTTGGCGTTGAACAAGGATGCCTTGGACGAAAGTACTGTTCTGACATGGGAGTGCAGCGCTTTTTCATAATCGTCCAATTCGGACAAGCGCAAACTGGTGGCGGACTTGGGATCTGCTTTTTGCACGGCGGTGTGGCGATGTTCATCGCCTTTCCAGTTCGCCCAATTGGTCAGATCGTTGTTCTTTTTCCATTCCTGCCAAGCGGCGGCGATTTCCGGACGAACGCCGATGACAGTGGTGACCGTATCAACGGCAATGGTTTTTAGTTCGTCCACCGCGCAATCGATTATTCGGGTTAGATATTCATCCTTGATAGTCTCGGCAAAGGGAAGGTCGGATTGACGGCGCAATAAAGAATCGATGGACTCGCACACCAACTTTGTCAGCGCGTCCTTGCCGATAATTGTCTCAATCTTCTGCACGTAGTCTTGAAGGAGAGTTTTATCTTGTTCCAGAATAATCAAAGACGCCTGTCTCCCCAGAAGGGTCGGATTTATGCCAAATGGTACCCTCTTCTCTTTTATCAAGAGGCCTCTATCCCGAAGGACAGGTCGAAGTCTAAGCGATAAGAATTAATAATTCCTATACCGTTTAGGATAGGATGGCGGCAGTTCAGTTTGATGGACCAGTCGGCGGTTACGATCTGTCATTGCTTGATAAGCAAAAGCTATTAAATAATAAATAATTCCAATTAATCTATTGAATTTACCGTTCGCGCGGTTATATGGTTGCTCATAACAAGCCATCATCCGCATTGAAGAAATGCCTGAGTTCGCTTGATTACATCAAGATAATACAAATGGTTAACAGTTAAATTGGGGAAATTCCGTGGCTCACCAATCCGGTATGGAAAACGATCTTCGTAAGACTTCCCTCTTTGCCATCCATCAGCGATTGGGGGCGAGTTTCGTCCCGTTCGCGGGTTATGAAATGCCGGTTCAATTCCCGAACGGCATTATGCACGAACACAAACACACCCGGACGTCTGCGGGATTGTTCGATGTTTCGCACATGGGTCAGATCATCGTGCGTCCCAAATCGGGGGCTGTCCAAGATGCAGCGACAGCGTTGGAAGCCCTGGTTCCCATGGATATCCTGGATTTACCCGCTGGTCGGCAGCGTTATGCTCTGCTGACCAATCAGGACGGGGGCATTCTTGACGATTGCATGGTGGCCAATTTGGGCGACGCACTGATGATCGTCGTCAACGCCGCCTGCAAACAAACCGACTTCCAGTATCTGCACACGCATTTGTCTCCGTCCTGCCACTTGGAAATGCTAGAGGATCATGCGCTGATCGCTCTGCAAGGCCCCAAGGCCGAAAAGGTTTTGGCCGCCTTGGCGCCAAAGGTGGTGGAGATGCGTTTCATGGATGTGCGCGCGGTCTCCCTGTTGGGTGTCCAATGCCACGTTTCGCGTTCAGGCTATACCGGTGAAGACGGCTATGAAATCAGCATTCCCGTTCAACACGTTGAGGCCATTGTCGAGGCCTTGCTCGATCATTCCGAGGTTGCCGCTATTGGGCTAGGCGCGCGTGACAGCCTGCGGCTGGAAGCGGGATTGTGTCTTTATGGATCGGATATGGACACCAACACGACGCCGGTTGAGGCCGCGCTGGAATGGTCTATCCAGAAATGCCGCCGAACCGGAGGAAGCCGGGCTGGCGGTTTCCCCGGTGCGGACGTGATCTTAAAGCAATTGGACAACGGCGCCGCCAAACGGCGGGTGGGATTGCGGCCCGAGACGCGGATGCCGGTGCGCGGCGGCAGCCTCTATGCCGATGAAAGTTCGACGGTTCAAATCGGAACGGTGACGTCCGGGGGGTTCGGTCCCAGTGTAGACTGGCCGGTCGCCATGGGATACCTGCCCATCGACCTAACCGCGCCCAAAACCTTGGTCTTTGCCGAGGTGCGCGGCAAACGCGTTCCGGTTCGGGTCGAACCTTTGCAATTTTATCTCCCAACCTACAAACGCTAACCATCAGCAAAAGCGAGGCTTTGTACCATGCTCAAATTTACCGAAGATCACGAATGGCTCCGCGTTCACTCCGATCAGAGCGCCACAATCGGCATCACCGCCTATGCGGCGGATAAGTTGGGTGAGTTGGTTTTCGTTGACCTTCCCGAAATTGGCCGTCGGGTCAAGAAGGGTGACGAGGTTGTCGTGGTCGAATCCTGCAAGGCGGCGTCGGACGTTTACGCGCCCGTGGACGGCGAGGTGATTGCCGTCAACGACGAACTGACGCAAAGCCCCAACATGGTCAATACCGCCCCGATGGAAGCGGGATGGCTGTTCAAGATCAAATTGTCCCGCCCGTCGCAGGTCGATGGCCTGATGGATGAAAAAACCTATTCGGCCCTTGTGGAGTAACGTCACATGAGCATTCACACGTTTCAGCGCCGCCATATCGGCCCGTCGGACGCCGATGTGGCCGCCATGCTGAAGACCATGGACGTTGCCGATCTCGATGGCTTGATCGATCAAACCATTCCGAACGCCATCCGATTGAAGACGCCGCTTGCCATCGGTCATGCCATGACGGAA
>CAIYCT010000215.1 GCA_903924765.1 uncultured Rhodospirillaceae bacterium
ACCAACGGCCGCATCGAGGATCTGCGCGATGCTGCTAAAATCCTGAAGGGCCGCAAGGTCTCTGCCAGCGTGCAAGTTCTGGTGGTTCCCGGTTCCGGTCTGGTCAAGGAGCAGGCCGAACAGGAAGGACTGGATCAGGTTTTCTTGGAGGCAGGCGCCGAATGGCGTGAGCCCGGATGTTCCATGTGCCTGGCCATGAATGCCGATCAATTGAAGCCTGGCCAACGGTCGGTCTCCACGTCCAACCGCAATTTCGAAGGCCGTCAAGGACGCGGTGGTCGGACCCATCTGGCCAGTCCGGCCATGGCCGCCGCCGCCGCCATCACCGGCAAATTGACGGATGTCCGAGGATTCTAGGTCCTTAGAGTTCCAGGCGTTACGGCAAGCCTACGATCAAGGGGCAAGTCCGGTCCAAGTGCTATCGGAAGTTGTTGACCGGATCGAACGATCCGGCGACGACCAAGTCTGGATCAGCCGCCGCTCGCGCGACCAAATCTTGGCCGACGCGGCGGCCTTGCCCCCTCAGCGAGAGAGCTATCCGCTGTATGGCATTCCCTTCGCGATCAAGGACAATATAGACGTCAAGGGGATGCGCACCACCGCCGCCTGTCCCGATTTTTCCTATACTCCCATCGTCACCGCCCCCATGGTGAATAAGCTGTTGGCGGCGGGCGCGATCCTGATCGGCAAGACCAACATGGACCAATTCGCCACCGGTCTGGTGGGGGTGCGGTCGCCCTATGGCATTCCGCGTAATCCGTACGACCCGGATATGATCCCCGGCGGTTCCAGTTCGGGGTCGGCGGTGGCGGTGGGGGCCGGTCTGGTCAGTTTCGCCTTGGGCACCGACACCGGCGGTTCGGGGCGCGTGCCCGCCGCCTATAACAACATCGTCGGTCTCAAACCCACGCGAGGCGCGATGTCCATGGGCGGCGTGGTGCCCGCCTGCCGGTCGCTGGATTGCGCGGCCATTTTCACGGCACAGGTTCACGACGCCGTCGAGGTTGCAGGCATTCTGCAAGGCTACGATCCCAACGATTCATTTTCGCGTCGCAGCCCGCAAGGATTTCTGTTTTCCAAGTCCGTGTCGCCCGCGCCATTCAAATTCGCCGTTCCCGCCAATCAGGATCGGCGCTTCTATGGCGATTCCGAGGCCGAACAGGCCTTTGAAGTTGCCATTGCCCGGATGAAGCGTTTGGGCGGTCAGGCCATTGACTGCGATTTCGAACAATTGGCGGCGGTGGGAAAATTGTTTTACGAAATCTGGCTGGCCGAGCGGGTAGCCGATTTGGGCGAGTTCGTTTTCTCCAACGAGGAAGCGGTCAACCGGCAAAACCGCACCTTGCTGGAGAAGGCATCCAAGATCACAGGCGCTCAAGTGTTCAAGGCCCAGCATTATCTGGCAGCGGTGGGCCATTTGGTGGCCGATTTGTGGGAGCGGGCGTCGTTCCTACTGGTCCCTACCTTTGGCAGTGCGCTGTCCATTGACCAAGCCTTGACCGAGCCGGTGGAGCGCAATGCGCAAATGGGCTATTACGCCGCGTTTGCCAATCTGCTGGACATGGCCGCCATCGCCGTTCCCAACGGATTCGATTCCAAGGGTTTTCCCCGTGGCGTCACTTTGTTGGGTCCGGCCTGGTCGGATGGGTTAATTGCCGCTTACGGGGCATCATTTGTTGCCTTAAAGGACGAAATCGGCTAGTCAAAACGACTTCCTAAGAAGGGTTGAAACAACGATGGAAAAATTCACTACCTTGACCGGCGTGGCGGCTCCGCTGCCCATGATCAACGTCGATACCGACATGATCATTCCCAAGCAATTCTTGAAGACTATCAAGCGTACCGGCTTGGGCAAGAATCTGTTTGACGAGATGCGCTATACGCCCGATGGCAAGGAAAATCCCGATTTCGTCCTGAACAAGGCCGCGTGGCGCAAGGCCACCATCTTGGTCTCGGGGGCCAATTTCGGCTGCGGTTCCAGCCGCGAGCACGCGCCTTGGGCTATTTTGGATTTCGGCATCCGCTGCGTGATCGCCACCAGCTTCGCCGACATCTTCTACAACAATTGCTTCAAGAACGGCATCCTGCCGATCAAACTGCCCCAGGATCAAGTGGACAAGCTGATGGACGACGCCCAGCGCGGCGCCAATGCCACGGTCACCATCGATCTGGAGAAACAGGAAATTCGTGGCCCCGATGGCGGCGTGATTCATTTCGACATCGACGAACACCGCAAGAAGTGCCTGCTGGAGGGCTTGGATGACATCGGACTGACCTTGCAAAAGAAGGACAGCATCGAATCATTCGAAGCTCAGCGCAAACAAAGCCAGCCCTGGCTGTAAGAAATTTAAGGAGAGAAAAATGGCTGCCAAGAAACTCTTGATTCTGCCGGGCGACGGCATCGGCGTCGAAGTCATCGGGCAAGCACGCCGGATCATCGATTGGCTGGAAAAAAAGCGCGGCATCTCGTTCGAGATTTCCGAAGGCTTGTTGGGCGGCATCGCCTATGACAAGACCGGCACGCCCTTCCCCAAGGACACGCTGGACAAGGCCATGGAGGCCGACGCCGTGTTGCTGGGCGCCGTGGGCGGTCCGCAATGGGACAATCTGCCGTTCGACAAGAAGCCCGAACGCGGCCTGTTGGGCATTCGCAAGGAAATGGGCTTGTTCGCCAATCTGCGTCCGGCGGTGGTGTTCGAAGAATTGGCCGACGCGTCGTCTTTGAAATCCGACTTGGTGGCCGGTTTGGACATCATGATCGTGCGCGAACTGACCGGCGGCATGTATTTCGGCGAACCGCGCGGAGTCGAGACACTGCCCGACGGCAGCCGCCGCGGTTTCAACACCATGGTCTACACCACCGAGGAAATTCGCCGCATCGGCAAGGTGGCGTTCGAGATCGCCCGCGAGCGTGGCAAGCGCGTCTGCTCGGTGGACAAAGCCAATGTGCTGGAATGCACCTTGCTGTGGCGCGAAGAGATGACCAAGCTGCGCGATGAAGAATATCCCGATGTGGAATTGACCCACATGCTGGTGGACAATGCCGCCATGCAGTTGGTTCGATTCCCCAAGCAATTCGACGTGATGGTGACCGAGAACACCTTCGGCGACATTCTGTCCGATTGCGCCTCCATGCTGACCGGATCGCTGGGCATGTTGCCGTCGGCGTCGTGGGGCGCTCCCGACGCGCGCGGCGTGCGCCGGGCGTTGTACGAACCCAGCCATGGCTCGGCCCCGGACATCGCGGGCAAGGATATGGCAAACCCCATTGCCACCATCCTGAGCCTGTCCATGTGTCTGCGCTATTCCTTCGGCTTGACCAAGGAAGCCGACATGATCGACGGCGCCATCAAGGCGGTATTGAAAGGCGGCCTGCGAACCGCCGACATTATGCAGCCGGGCAAGGCCAGGGTCTCGACCTCGGTCATGGGCGAATCGATCATTCGCGAATTGGACAAACTGGCCTAGGAGCCGCCATGAAGCTGTGTCGCTACGGGGAATCCGGACAGGAACGAGACGGTCTGATCGACAGCCAAGGGCGCATCCGCGATCTGGCCGCTTTGGGACCGGTTGACATGACCTCGTCCACTTTGGCGCGTCTGGCCGCCATCGATCCGACGTCGCTGCCGTTGGTGACCGGTTCGCCCCGGTACGGCGCGGCGGTGGGCAATGTGGGCAAGTTCGTCGCCATCGGCCTGAACTATTCAGATCATGCCGCCGAAATGGCGCTGCCGCTTCCCACTGAACCGGTCGTGTTCCTAAAGGCGACCAGCTGCCTAAGCGGCCCCAATGACGACATCGTTCAGCCCCGTCTATCCACCAAACTGGATTGGGAAGTGGAATTGGGCGTGGTCATCGGAACCAGGGCCAAGGATGTGCCGGTGGAAACCGCTTTGTCCCATGTGGCGGGCTATGTGTTGGTTAACGACGTGTCCGAGCGGGCATTTCAAAACCAGTCGCCGCAATGGGACAAGGGCAAGGGGTGCGACACCTTTGGGCCGGTGGGTCCGTGGCTGGTCACTGCCGACGAAGTGCCCGATTCGCAAAATTTGGATATGTGGCTGGACGTCAACGGCAACCGCATGCAGACCGGCAACACCCGAACCATGATCTTCGACGTCAAGACCCTGGTGTCCTATGTCAGCCGCTACATGACCTTGCTGCCCGGCGACATCATCACCACCGGCACGCCTCCTGGCGTCGGGCTGGGCATAAAGCCCACCCCGATTTTCTTGCAGCCGGGTGACGTGGTGACCTTGGGAGTGCAGTGCTTGGGCCAACAGCGCCAACGTGTGGTGGCGGGCGCCTAGGCGTCTTACACTTGACCCAAACCGCCATCCACCGAAAGTTCGATGCCGGTGATGTAGGAGCTGTCGGACGAGGCCAGGAACAAAGCCGCGTTGGCGATCTCGTCCGCTCGGCCCATGCGGCCCAGCGGCACTTGAACGGCGAAAGACTCGCCCATGCCTTGCATCACATCGGCGGGCAGAGCCATTCTACCGAAAATCGGGGTTTCGATCGGGCCGGGGCTGATGGCGTTGACACGGATGGCGCGCGTCCTTAGATCATTGGCAAACGAGCGGGCGAATGAACGCACGGCGGCTTTGGTGGCGCTGTAGACGCTGAAATTCTCGATCCCTTTGCTGGCGACCACCGAGGCGTTCAGGATGATCGACCCGCCGTCTTTCAGCAAGGGCAGCGCTTTTTGCACGGTGAAATATACGCCTTTGACGTTGATGTTGAAATGTTTGTCGAAGAAGTCGGGCGTGACCTCGGTTAGGGGGGCCATGAAGGCGACGCCCGCATTGGCGAACAGGATGTCGAGGCTGCCGTGCTTGGCTTTGATCTCGGCATATACGTGATCCAACGCGGTCAGATCGGAGACATCGCTTTCCAACGCCAGCACGTCGCCGCCGATTTCCTTGCGCGCTTGGTCCAGAGTTGCCGCATTGCGGCCGGTGATGACGATTTTGGCGCCTTCTTGCGCAAACAGTTTGGCGGTGGCAAGACCGATGCCGCTGTTGCCGCCGGTGATCAGGGCTACTTTACCGGAGAGTTTAGACATGGAAGACTCCTTGTTATAGGTTCTATAGTTCAGGAATTTAGAACTAATGGACAATTTGTCAATCACCTTTATAATGACCCTATGAGAATCCTGACCCACCCCGCCCTAGACGACATCACTGTCGAGGGCCTGCTGTACGCTCTGTCCGACCCGGTGCGGGTGCGTATCTACGCTGAGATCGTCGCGCGCGACGTGCCGCAGCCCTGTTGCGCCTTGATGGAGTTGACCGGCAAGGCACTGCCCAAATCCACGCTGTCACAACATTTCAAGGTACTGCGCGAGGCGGGATTGATCAGAAGCGAGCGCAAAGGAGTCGAGCTCCACAACACGTCCCGCTGTGATGAATTGAAGCCGAAGTTTGGGGTCATGATCGAAGCGATCATGACCGCGTTCGCGACGCAGCAAACGTCAAAAGAATAGATCTGAACGCTAACGCGCGCTGACGGTTCGCGCTTTGCTGCGGGGCGTGCTGTTATCGTAGGTCGGCCATTGACCGGAGGCGATCTGGTCCAGCGAGGCGGACGGCAAGCCCAACCGACCGCGATAGATCCAGTAATTGGTCATGATGCGTTCGATGAAGGTGCGGGTTTCCCGCGATGGCAAGCTTTCCACGAACAGCAGCGGGTCGTCGGTGCGACCGAACGCGTCGATCCATTGGGCGACCTTGCCTGGACCGGCATTGTACGAGGCGGCCAGATAGATCAGATTGCCGTTAACCGGGTCTTCGCTTAGCAGCTTGGTCAGATAGCGCTGCCCCAAGCTAAGATTATATTCCGGATCGGACAAGCGCTCCTTGGCCCGGCTGCTGCCGGTGATGGCGGCGGCGGTGGCTGGCATGATCTGCATCAGGCCGCCAGCGCCCCGTGCGCTGCGGGCCGAGGGATTGAAGCGGGATTCTTGCCGAATGAAGGCGAAAATCAAGGCGCGATCCATGGTCCAGCCGTTTTTTGGCGACCATTGCGGCAGGGGATAGGCGACGGAATCATTGGCTTGACCGGACGACATGCCGCCCAAACGCACCGACAATTCTTCCATTTCGGCGCTTTGCGCCAAGGCCAGCATGGATTGGCGCAACGATTTGCCCGCCCACGGATAAGCCTTGCGGATTTCATCCTCGGCCGCTTGGCGTTGACCGATTTGCAGCAAAGCCAGGGCGCGGCGGCCACCGGAAACGCGCATCAGCACGTCGGCATCGGTTTCGGTGAATGGCACCGAGGTCCAGGTGAACAGCGTCTCGTATCCCAACACCCGACGGGCCAGCAGGCCGTAGAATGTGCGAGGATAGGTGGCTGCGATTTCCAGCCAGTGATTAACCAATTCCGGGTGATGGGAAACCAAATTGGCGCGGGCGGCCCAGAAGGCCCCGGCGGCCATCATCCAGCCGCTGGCCGACGGCGCTTCGGCCAGATGCTCAAAGTGATGACGGGCCTTGTCCGCATTGCCCATACGCCACTCGGACAGACCAGCCAGCCAATAGGACGCAGGCAGTTCGTCGCCCGACCGGTCGGCGACGTCGGAGGCAAGCGATGCCGCCTCCCGCGCTTGACCCGTGGTGAAGTGATTCATGGCCGCCAGCAGTTTCATCTGATCTAGATCGGCGGCGTCGGTGTCCTTTAGGGACGCGTCGCGCAAAATGGCCTCGGCCAATTCGGGGTGCTTGGAGCGGAAGACTGCACGCAGCTTCTGCATGAAAGCATGGCCTTGCTGCGTCTTGGGATCGTCGCCGAACGACATTTCTTCCCAATTGGCGCCGTCGTCGGTGGTATCGACGCTGGTGCCCTTGAGCGATCCGCGCAGGGGGGACTTGATTGACGCCGCAGCGGATTTTCCGCCTTTGTCGATGGCCAGCTTATAAATGTCTTCGGCCTGGGGCAGATCGGAATATTCCGACATCCACGCTTGCAATTCTTCAATAACCGGGCGGGACGAGGCCGTAAGATAATGCCGGGCCAGCAGATGCCCCTTCAGCAGGGGATCAGAGACTTGCGCCAATTCACGGTTCGCCGAACCCCATTGGCCGACGGATTCCTGTTGGAAGGCCCGGGCGTAATGTTGAGCGTCGCGATCAGATAGCGGCTTGGGAACAGCCACGGCGCGGGCCTCGCGACCAATGCCGGGAACCAACGCGGCGGTAACCGTCGCATTAGCAATGGGCGCCGTCACATTTTGCGACGGGTTCGACCCCTGTTCCGTTAATCCCTGAGCAAAGGCGGCTTCTTCCGCGAACACCGGGAATATCACGGCAGTGATCGCCATAATCACAGCCGAGAATAATTTATTCCGCAATGGCACTCTCCGTTGGCGGGGCGATGGAGTATCTGAAGATTTCCATCCGCTGCCGTCTAGGTTGGTCATTCCGGCCCTTGTTAAAGCGCCGATGGCACATCAATAAAATTCATCACGGTCACCGGTTTTATAAATGATCGAGCGGGTCAGGGCAACCCAAAAAGGCGTTAAAGTTCTTCTTGAGATATAAAGACAATGTTTATCAATGTTTTATGCGGGCTGGTTTTTTCAGGATAGCCGCTTTGCCACCTGGATAAAATCGCCCCAGGCGTGTCTTTTGCCCCCCGGTGTGCGCAGTAGATAGCTGGGACGGAAGGTGGGCATGGTTGGAATGGACAGGTCGGACTGTTCCAACCGGACGGTTTGCCAATTTCCGCGCAGCCTTGTGATGCCGGTCGAGGTTTCGAGAACCGTTTGGGCGGGCACGCCGCCCAGCAGCACCAGAATTCTGGGGCGGACCAATTCGATGTGGCGCATCAGAAAAGGCCGACAGACGGCTATTTCTTCTAGGGAAGGACTGCGATTTTCCAGCGGCCGCCACGGCAGCACATTGGTGATGTAGGCGGATTGGGCGCGGTCCAAGCCGATGGAGGCCAGCATTTTGTCCAACAATTTTCCGCTTTTGCCGACGAACGGCAGACCTTGGACGTCTTCTTCATGGCCAGGCGCCTCGCCGATCAACATGACCGAGGCTTCAGGGTTGCCGTCGGCGAACACGGTCGATAAGGCGGTTTGCCGCAAAGGCAGGCCGTCAAAATTTTCCAACGCTTGGCGCAACTCAACCAAGGTTGAACAGGCGGCGGCCAGTTGGGCGCTGGTGTGCGATTGCGGGGGACTGGGTTGAGGGTGCGAGATTGACGTCACGGCTGGAGCGACTTTTGCCGTGGGCGCTTTGACCGCCACAGGCGGCGGCTTGGCCGCGAATCGATTGATCGGATGATCGCCGATGGCTTCGTCCACGCCCGATTCGACGTAGAGAGTCAGCAATTCCAGGGGCGATGGGATGAAATCAGTCTCCATCCGAGTCATACTAAACGATGGCGAAGTTGCGGAAAAGTGATATGCAAGAGGATCGGAGTTTGGAGGGTAAGATGGAACGGGACGTGATGGAATTCGATGTGCTGATCGTGGGGGCGGGGCCTTCTGGTTTGGCAACGGCCATTCGCCTTAAACAGCTGGCGGCGGCACAGGGATCTGAATTGTCGGTTTGTGTGTTGGAAAAGGGCTCGGAAGTGGGCGCACACATTCTGTCCGGCGCGGTGTTCGAGACCTGGGCGCTAGACGAATTGATCCCCGATTGGAAAGCCAAGGGCGCACCGCTCGACACTCCCGCCGGGGACGAGCAATTCCAGTTTCTGACCGAAACAGGCGGTTTTAATCTGCCCGCCGCCTTGCTGCCCAAATCTCTGCGCAATCACGGCAATTACGTTATCTCATTGGGCAATCTGTGCCGCTGGCTGGCGACCCAGGCCGAAGAGCTGGGCGTGGAAATCTATCCCGGTTTCGCCGCCGCCGAGGTTCTTTACACGGAAGAGGGCGCAGTGAAGGGTGTCGCCACCGGCGATATGGGCATCGGCAAGGATGGCCTGCCCACCGCCAATCATACGCCCGGCGTCGAACTTCACGCCAAGCAGACGGTGTTGGCCGAAGGCTGCCGCGGTTCGCTGTCCAAGACGGTGATCAGCCGGTTCGGGTTGTCTCGCGGGGTTCAGCCGCAAACCTACGGCATCGGCATCAAGGAAATCTGGGAAATCGACCCGGCTAAATCCAAGCCCGGCTTCATCAGCCACACCATCGGATGGCCGTTGGACAATTGGACCTATGGTGGATCGTTCCTTTATCATTTGGGCAACAATCAGGTTTCGGTCGGCTTCGTCATCGGCCTGGACTATTCCAACCCCCATTTGTCGCCGTTCGAGGAATTCCAGCGTTTCAAGACCCATCCCAAGGTGCGGGGCGTGCTCGAAGGCGGAAGACGCGTTTGCTACGGCGCGCGCGCGCTGATCGAAGGCGGGTTCCAGGCCATTCCTAAGCTGACCTTTCCGGGCGGCGTGCTGGTGGGCGATTCGGCTGGTTTCATGAACGTGGCCAAGATCAAAGGCTCGCACACCGCCATGAAATCGGGCATGGTCGCCGCCGAAGCGGTCTTCGACGCTCTCGCTCAAGGTCCTGCGGATGAAGTCACCGCCTATGCCGACCGGCTGAAGCAAACGTGGCTGTGGAGCGAGCTAAAAGCAGTGCGCAATGTCCGTCCCGCTTACGCTCATCTGGGTCTGGTGGGGGGCAGTCTGTTGGCCGGTCTGGATCTGCATCTGCTGCACGGCGCCTTGCCGTTCACCTTCTCTACCCATACCGATCACGATCGGCTGAAGAAGGCGTCGGAAGCGCCCAAGATCGCCTATCCCAAGCCCGATGGCGTGATCAGCTTCGACCGGTTGTCGTCGGTGTTCATTTCCAACACCAATCACGAAGAAAACCAACCCGCCCACCTAAGGCTGGCCAATCCCAACGTGGCGATTGACATCAATTTGGTCGAATACGACGCGCCCGAACAACGCTATTGTCCTGCCGGAGTGTATGAAATCGTCGGCGACGATAAGCCTAGATTGCAGATCAACGCGCAGAATTGCGTCCATTGCAAAACCTGCGACATCAAGGACCCCACGCAGAACATCACCTGGACCGTGCCCGAAGGCGGCGGAGGCCCCAACTATCCCAACATGTAAAAGATGCTTTTGGAGGCTTTCGGGGAAACCCAAGGCAGGATATTGTAAGGATCATGAACAAAAACACTGCCTTGGGTTTGATCGTCGCCACCGTGTTGGTGGCAGCGTGCGCGTCGGAAGGACCGCAAACCGCCGAACCGCCCGTTCAAAACCGGGAGCAGCCAGAACCTGGGCAAGCTCGGACGACGTTGGGGGCGTATCTGGCGGCGCGGTTGGCATTGGAAAACGGCGACACCAGATCCGCCGCCGATTATTTTGATTCGGCCCTGATCCGCGACAGCGACAATACCGAGTTATTGCAAGACACCCTGCTGGTAATGCTGACCGAAGGCCGCATGGACGACGCCAAGGCGGTGGCCGAGCATCTGCAGGTTTACGATTCCAACGAAGCGTGGTCATTGATACTGCTTGGGGTGGATGCGGCGGCGCGGCAAGATTATTCCGAAGCGCGCAAGCGCTTCGCGGCCATTCCCAAGCGCACGGTCAACGGGTTGTTGGGTCCGCTTCTGCTGGCTTGGTCGTTGGCCGGAAACGGCCTGACCGACAGTGCGCTGGACGCTTTGTCCGCGCTGTCGCAAAACGAAGGATTCAAGGCTGTACAAGCATTGCACGCAGGGTTGATCCTGGATCAGGCGGGGCGGGTTGATGCGGCTCTGGACCAGTATCGCATCGCCTTGCAAGGTCCGCTGAACATCCGCACCATCGAGGCGGTGGGTTCGGCGTATCAACGTCTGGGCCGCCAGGACGAAGCCCGTCAGCTGTATGGCCGCTACATGGCCGAGCATCCCGACACCATGCTGTTTAACGGCGACGCTCTTTTGGCCAAAGGCAAGTCTATTCCTCGTCCGGTGCCTGACGCCAAGTCTGGGCTGGCGGCAGTGTTCTTCGATGTGTCGCAATTGCTGCGGCAGACCGATTCTCAGCAGATGTCGCTGATCTTCAATCGCTTGGCTTTGCACTTGCAGCCGGATTTTCCGCTGGCGCAGATGACGGCGGCGGATTCGCTGCAAACCAAGGGGCGCGTTGTGGAGGCGTGCGACATGCTGCGCTCCATTTCCCTGCAATCGCCGGTTCATGCTTTCGCCCATTTGAAATTGGCGGTCAACTTGGACGAACTGGGCGACGAGCCTGGCGCCTTGGCCGAATTGTCGGGGTTGCAGGCGGAGATGCCCGCCACTATCGAAATTCCCATTACTCAAGGCGATATTCTGCGCCGCCACAAGCAGTTTGATCAGGCGGCGGCGGCTTACAGCCGGGCCTTGACGTTGTTCAAAGGCGCACCCGAGGATTCCTGGAGCCTGTATTTCAGTCGTGGCGTGGCCTATGAACGGGCGCACGATTGGCCCAAGGCCGAGGACGATTTCCGCCATGCCTTAGCGTTGAAACCCGATCAGCCGGATGCGCTCAATTATCTGGGCTATACCTGGATCGATCATGGGATCAATCTGACCGAGGCCCGAGGCATGGTCGAAAAAGCCGTGCGCCTGCGGCCCGGCGACGGCGCGTTTATCGATTCACTGGGGTGGGTGCTGTTCCGGCTGGGAGATTTTTACGAATCCGTTGCCTATCTGGAAAAAGCGGTGGAACTGAAACCGGTCGATCCCACCATCAACGAACATCTAGGCGACGCCTATTTTAAGGTGGGCCGGATCGAGGAAGCCAAAATGCAATGGCGGCGCGCCTTGACTCTGGACCCCGAGCCCGAACAACTTGACGGCTTGCGGGAAAAGAACCGCACCGGTCGTCTGCCCGAGGCGATTCAAGTTACCAAATGACCGACTCCATCCGCGTTTTGGCCAGGGCCAAGATCAATCTCTATCTGCATGTGACCGGCAAACGCGCAGATGGCTATCATTTGCTGGATTCTTTGGTGGCTTTCGCAGGGTTCGGCGATTGGGTCCAGGTGGAACAAGCCGATCCGGGAACCCTCACTCTGACCGTGGACGGACCCACGGCAGAATTTCTGCCTGGCGGTGAAATCAACATTGTCGAAAAGGCGGCTCGGCTGCTGGCGCAACATGCGTCCGCTCCGGTGGGTGCCTCCATCCGCCTGACCAAGAACCTGCCGGTGGCAGCAGGCATCGGCGGCGGTTCCGCCGACGCGGCGGCGGCATTGGTCGCCCTCTCCCGTCTGTGGGGACAGGAAGGGCTGCCCAAGGGCGTCATGGACCCTCTGGCCCTGTCCTTGGGGGCTGACGTGCCGGTGTGCCTGGACGGCAACGCTGTTTATATGGGCGGCATCGGCGAGATCCTGACCCCAGCCCCTCGGTTGCCGCCTGCCTGGGTGGTGCTGGTCAATCCCATGGTCGCCTGTCCCACCCCGGCGGTGTTCAAGGCGCGCACTGGCCCATTCACTCCGGCGGCGCACGTGACCGACTCTTTGGCCAATGCCCTGGATTTGGCCCAGGCATTAAAGGCCAGACGCAACGATCTGTCCGATCCGGCCATCGCCACCGTGCCTGTCATCGCCGCTGTTCTGGCCGCCTTGGACGCCCAACCGGGCTGCCTGTTGGCCCGCATGTCCGGGTCGGGCGCCACCTGTTTTGGCCTGTTCGGCGACGAGCCATCGGCCCAAATGGCAGCCCAATTGATCAAGAAAATGCAAACAAATTGGTGGAGCGTTGCAGCAGGGCTTGAATCCTTTTCAAGAAATGCTTATGGTCCCGGCCTCCCCGGCAGTTAATGCCAACGGATTGGGGCGTCGCCAAGCGGTAAGGCACCGGTTTTTGGTACCGGCATTCCCAGGTTCGAATCCTGGCGCCCCAGCCAATCCTTAGAATTTTTACTACAGTGCGCTGGCGATCCAGGCGGCGTCGGGACGCCAATTGGACAGCCATGCGGGGAAATCCGACGCGGGCATGGGTCTGGCGACGCCATAGCCTTGGGCCAACACGCAGCCTAGCGACAATAAAACATTGCCGTGGTTGATGGTTTCGACGCCCTCGGCGATGACACTGCGTTTGAAGGCTGCCGCCAGCTTCACCACGCCATCGACGATAAAATGATCTTCCTGATCGATCAGCATGTTGCGCACGAAGCTTTGATCGATTTTGATTATATGAGCGGGCAAGCGCTTAAGATAAGTCAGCGACGAAAAGCCGGTGCCGAAATCGTCAAGCGCAATGCGCACGCCGATCTCACAACAGGAATTGAGCAAGTCCGAGACTAGGCCCATGTCGTGGATGGCGCTGGTTTCTAGGATTTCCAGTTCCAACAATTCGGGTTTGACGTCGGGATGGGCGGCAAGCAGCGCCAGCAATCGGGTTAGGAAATCCTTTTGCTGCAATTGCCGGGCGCCAACATTGACGCTGGCCGGAATTTTGAGACCCGTCGCTTGCCAATAGCCAATATCGGAAAGAGCCGTGTCAATCACCCATTCACCCAGTTCGATGGCCAGGGGATGATCTTCGATGACCGGCAGAAACTCGCCCGGCAGCAACAGCCCGCGCGTGGGATGTTGCCAGCGGATCAGGCCTTCGACCCCGATAACCTCGCCGGTGGTCATGTTGACCTTGGGTTGGTAATAGAGGACGAATTCGCGGTTGTCCAAGGCGCGGCGGATGTCCGACACGCTTTCGTAATGGGCTTTGACCGCCGCGTCGTGGACGGCGTCGAAAAGGTGATAGCGGTTCTTGCCCGATTGTTTGGCTAAATACATGGCTTGGTCGGCGTGGCGCAGCAGAAGATCGGCGTTGTCGCCGTCGCGGGGGAAGAAGGTCACGCCGATGCTGGCGGAAACTTTCAGCACCACGTCGCCGATTGTGAATGGTTCGGATGAGGCGATCAGGAGACTGTCCAGCACGGCCTGGCAATCCTCGGGACGTTCCAGATCCACCAGCACGGCAACGAACTCATCGCCGCCGATGCGGGCCAGCGTATCGCCTTCACGCAAAGCGGCTTTCATCCGTTGCGAGATCGTCACCAGCAACTCGTCGCCGACCACATGGCCGTGGATGTCATTGACATGTTTGAAGCCATCCAAATCCAGATACACCACCGCCAGCGATTGATTGCGCCGATGGCATTGGGTGATGCCATGGAGCAGACGGTCGGCCAACAAGACGCGGTTGGGCAGATTGGTCAATGCGTCGTAGTGGGCGATGTGCTCCAACTGCTGCTGATGTTCCTTGACGGTGGTGATGTCGGTGAACAAGGCGACGTAATGCTGCTGATTGTCCGCTTCGTCGCACACGGCGGTGATGGTTAGCATTTCGGCGTACAACTCGCCGCGTTTGTTGCGGTTCCAAATTTCTCCGTACCAGTGCCCCTTGTCGGTCAGTGTTTTCCACATGTCTTGGTAGAAGCTTTGATCGTGGCGACCGGATTTCAGCAAGCTGGTTTTCTGACCGACGGCCTCTTCCCGGTTATATCCCGTGATGCGGGTGAAGCTGTCGTTGACTTCCAGGATGTTGGCCTGGGTATCCGAGATCATGATGCCTTCGCGGGCATGGCTGAACACGCTGGCCGCCAGACGCAGCCGGAACTCGGCGCGCATGCGTTCGGTGACGTCGTGAACGATGGAAAATAGAACGGTGCGATTGCCGATGTCGAACGGGGTCGAATAGACCTCGACCTGTCGCACCTCGCCCGACGCCAGCCGATGGGCGAAATTAAAATGATTGCGTTCTTCCCGCAGCGCCTTTTGGCGCTCTTGTTCGACGTCCTCAGGTTTCAGCGTGTTAATTTGATTGATCGACAGTCCGATCAATTGGTCCAAGGGATAGCCGTAATATTTGGAGGCGGCGATATTGGCGGAAACAATTTGTCCGCTGCCCGGTTCAACCAAAATCATTACCGACGCGTTTTTTTCGAAAAAACGGCGGAAATTTTCTTCGCTTTCGGTGCCGATTTGGCCGTTCACCACGGGGCTTTCTGTTGAATTAAGTGTGCTTAATTCAATAATAGCGCTGCGGCCAACGCCGCCGTCAACAGCCATGACAGCGCCAAGACCAAGGATGGCCCCGACCGGTCTCCGTTCAGGGCCTTGCGAACGGTTTCGGAATGCAGTCGAAGGCCACCGCTTTGCATGTCGGTCAGGCTACGTTCGGCCATATCCAGAAGGCGGGGTAGGCGCTCCATGGTTTGCGCAATGTCGAACACGGTGGATTTGACCCGAGCCTTGACGCCCAGATTCTGCCGCATCCATTTTTCAATCAAGGGGCGGGCCAGTTCCCACATATTGACGTCGGGGTCCAACCGTCTGCCAATGCCTTCCGCCACCAGCATGCTTTTTTGCAGCAACAACAATTGCGGTTGGGTTTCCATGGAAAAAGTTTCTGTGACTTCAAACAGTTGCCCCAGCAGACGGGCCACCGAGATTTCATTGATGGGCTTGCCAAGGATCGGTTGCGCCACCGAGCGGATGGCTTGGCTGAAGGCATCCACTGATTTGTGCGCAGGCACATAACCAGCTTGAAAATGAATTTCGGCTACCTTGCGAAAATCGCCGTTCAGGAAGCCAATCAGCATGGTGGCCAGGAAATGGCGGGTTTCCAGATCAACCCGGCCCATGATGCCGAAATCCACCGCCACTAAGCGGCCATGCTGGTCCACGAATAAATTGCCGGGATGCAGGTCTGCGTGAAAAAAGCCGTCGCGGAACACCATGTTGAAAAACGCTTGCGCGGCGTGGCTTAGGATGCGGGTGACGTTGTAGCCTTTGGCCCGCATCTGCTCGACTTCATCCACCGGCAGTCCGGACACCCGCTCCAAGGTCAGCACCCGCCGGGCGGTGCGGGACCAATCCACCGAGGGGATCAGAAAGGTGTCGTCGCCAGCGAAATTTTCCGCCATTTCGGCGGCGGCGGCGGCTTCGAAGCGCAAATCCATTTCCAGTTCCACCGACTGGGCCAAGGTTTCAACCACCTCGATCAAGCGCAATCGGCGGATCGACGGAAACAGCCTGTCCACCCAACGGGCCAAGCGGGACAGCATCTCCAGGTCGCGGTGGAAGGCGCGCTCCACATCGGGCCGCAAGATCTTGACCGCTACATCCTTGCCGTCGGCGGTGACGGCGAAATGCACCTGCGCGATCGACGCGGCTGCCACCGGGACCAGATCGAACGAGTGATACGCTTGCGACAGCGGCAAACCCAATTCTCGCTCGACGATCTTGACCGCCTGTTCGCCGGGAAAGGGGGCAAGACTGTCTTGCAACTCCGATAAATCGGCGGCGGTTTGCTCACCCACCAGATCGGCGCGGGTGGACAGGGTTTGCCCCAGCTTAATGAAGGTGGGGCCCAGTTCCACCAAAGCGGCGGACAGGCGTGTTCCTATGCGGTCGTCGCTGCGTCTGGCCAGCAGACGCGAGACGGTGTCGGAGCCCGGAAAGTCCAAAAAAACCAGCAGATCGTGGCGGGTGATGACCCAGGCAATGCCAATCATGCGGGTCAGAGTGCGAATGGCGGGGATCACAGGCGCCAGCCGCTATGGATGGCGGCGATGCCGCCCGACAAATTGCGCACAGACACTTGTCCAAACCCGGCTTTTTCGATGCGGGCGGCCAGCTCGGCCTGGGGCGGGAATTTGCGGATGCTTTCCACCAGATATTGGTAGGCGGCGCGATCACCCGCCACCATGCCACCCAATGTGGGCAGCACCTTGAACGAATAGGCGTCGTAGAGTTGCGCCAGAATCGGCACAACCACATGGCTGAATTCCAGGCACAAGAATCGCCCGCCCGGCTTCAGCACCCGATAGGCTTCGACCAAGGCGTCATCAATGGCGGTGACGTTGCGCAGACAAAAGGCGATGGTGTAGGCATCCACCGACCGGCTGCTCACCGGCAGATGCTGCGCGTCGCCCACCACCCAGGCGGGGTCGTCGATCAAGGCATGGTCCAGGGCGCGGTCGCGGCCTACCTTGACCATTTCCGCATTGATGTCCACCACCATGGCCGGACCGCCGCCGCGCTGTTTAAAGCCCAAGGCGATGTCGCCGGTGCCGCCGCCCACATCCAGAAGGGTCATGGTGGAGCGCGGCTTTAGCGTGTCCAGCAAGATGGATTTCCAAAGGCGATGGATGCCAAGGCTCATCAGGTCGTTCATCAAGTCGTAGCGTGGCGCGACGCTGTTGAAGACGCCT
>CAIYCT010000216.1 GCA_903924765.1 uncultured Rhodospirillaceae bacterium
AAGGCAACACCAGCACCAGCACGCCGAACACCACCAAGGCTTTAGGCACGAAGGTCAGGGTGGCTTCCTGCAACTGGGTCACTGATTGCAACAAAGCTACGGCGATGCCGATGACCAAACCGGCTATCAAAGCGGGTGCGGCAACTTTGATCATGGTCCAAATGCCGTCGCGGGCAATATCGACCATTTCCACTTCGGTCATTTTACAACCCTCGCCGGGCGCAGGCTTCCGCCTGCTTGGCCGCCGCCGCATGCGTGTTCCACACGCAACTAAGTAAAGTTGTCTGCGCAGCAGACATGGCGGCTGGGGCGATGTATCTTGCGAGGGTCATCGCCTTAAACCGGCAGATGGATGATGTCGTTATAGGCGCTGATGACTTTGTCGCGGACGTTGACGACGGTTTGCAAGGTCAGCTCGGCGTTGGTCACCGCTTGCACCACTTCGCGGATATCGGCTTTGCCAGCGATGCCGGCGGCGGATTCCACTTCGGCCTTGCGCATGGTGGCAACCGAATCCTTGGCGGTCTTTTCCAACACGCTGGCGAAATCGTTGCCGACGCTTTGGGTCGGCGCAAAATCCTTTTGGCTGCCCGTGATGGACATGCCTTCGCCGGACACGGCCTTGGACAAGGCGGAATAAGCGTTGATGGCGTCGGATACAGTGGTCATGTCAGAATGATCCTTGTTAAGACTCCGGTGAAAACCCTACACCATTAGCGCAGCAATTGCACGGTTTGCGTCAGCATCGACCGCGAGGTCGAAATGACGTTCATATTGGCTTCGTAGCTGCGTTGGGCTTCCTTCATATCCATCATCTCGACCAGCGAGTTGACATTGGGGGTCAGCACATAGCCGTCGCGGTCCGCCGCCGGATGGTTGGGATCGTACTTCTTGTTGAAGTCGCTGGAATCAGGTTTGACTTTGTCCACCACGACTCTGTGCAGTCCGTTGGTGCGGTCCAACTCGCTCTTGAAGGTCATGATCTTGCGGCGATAGGGCAAACCGTCCGGCGTTTGGGCGGTGGAATCGACGTTGGCCAAGTTTTCGGAAATCATGCGCAGCCGTTCGGCCTGAACCTTCATGCCCGAAACGGCGACGGCGGTGCTTTTCTGTAGGTCATCCATGGGTACTATCCTTAATGGTTAACGGCCCGTAATGGCGGTGCGCAGCAAGGAGACGTTCTTTTGGAACAAAGCGGTCACTTGGTCGTACATGGCCTTGGAGGTGCCCAGCTTTTCCATTTGTTCCTCGAGCACGACCGCGTTGCCGTCGGGCGAGGATTCGTAGTCCTTCTTGATCGTCTGCACCACGTTGGGGTCTTGCAGTTTGGGAACGATGTGTCTGGCGTCAGTTTGAGTCGGCAGCACGGCTGGTTGCGCCACCGTATGCAGCACGTTTTTAAAGTCCAGGTCCTTCAGGTCGCTGGGAAGGTAGCCGGGCGAGTTGATGTTGGCGATGTTCTCGGACAACACCTCTTGCCGCTGCGCGACCCAATCCATGGCCTTGCGCGCCATGCCCAGCACAGTGAGATTCTCGTACATCCGTCGGTTATCCTGGAATAGTCGGGCGTTCTCGCCGCACCAAATGTTCACCGGGGAGTATGGGTTAAAAGGGTTTAAGATTCCATGAATCGGGGGGGGGACGATGCGATGAATGTGGCTAAGGACATGAGCGTGTCGACATTGCCGATTTCGCATTCCCATATAACAATGGGAATCCACCCAAGCTCTTGTAAAGCCACTAGATTATGTTGGTCTCTGGACTGATTTCCCATGATTTTCTTTGTCCAGTAGTCACGATTGGTTTTCGGCAGTCGAAACCGCGAACACCCCTCATGTCCATGCCAAAAACATCCATGGATAAACAGGGCGATTTTTCGAGATGGAAAAAAGATATCAGGACAGCCGGGCAAGGACCTCCCGTAAAGCCGGTATCGCAACCCATGTCGCCATAAAAATCGACGGACGATCAGTTCAGGGCCAGTGTTCGAGCTCTTAACAGCGCGCATGACAGATGATCGCCTGGGATCAACTGTCCGCGCTTGTTCGCTAGTCGTCTTCATTTTCTTCGGCGGCAAGGCCAAGAAGTTCCTTAT
>CAIYCT010000217.1 GCA_903924765.1 uncultured Rhodospirillaceae bacterium
CAGGCTCAAGGTCAGCAACGCCTACCGCACATTTTCAACATTCAACGGGACATCCCCGACTGCGCAACTTGCGGGGCGACACGCCGAATCGCCGGGAAAAGGCACCTGCGAAGTTTGATAGGTGGGCATAACCCAAAGAATCCGAGATCCTGCTAATTGACTGCTCGCTGCCAAGAACGAGATCGCGGGCGCTGTCCAACCGCCAATTATTTAGCCATTTGAAAATAGTCGTGCCGAAAACAGACCTGAAATGCTCATCTACTTTGCGGATGCTGACGCCGGTCATTTGCGCCAGCTCGGCCAAGGTCGGGGGGTGTTGTGGGTCAACCAACAAAATGCCGCGCACGGCATTGGCCACGCGCTCTGACTCGCTCATTGTTGGAATAGATACCCCTTCAACCAGCAGCTCCAGCACCTTGCCTTGAAGGAACAGCGCGAGAACGTCACCAGTGTAGCGGCTTTGATAAATTTCTTCGGCAACCCGCCATACAACGGCAGACTTGACAGCGGGCACATGAACATCACCGTCGTTATCGGAACGCGCCAACAAATCTTCGGTCAAGGGCGTATTGCCCAAAACTTGTCGCAATTGGTTGGGCGAAATCCAGACCTTCAAAATGCACGGCTCGTTCAGGACGGATTCCACAGGATTCCAGGCGCGGAATCGGATCGAAGCTGTGAGCGCAGCCCCGCGAGTGCTTGGTTTCCCAAGCAAAATATCCAGTCCATCCATAACGGGAAGATGGCGGCTGTTGATAGACACCGGGAACCCTCGGACATTTGTTGCACCGGGGTTCTATAAACACGACTCTATTCACTAAAAAAACTATGGTGATTTCCGAATCCTGCGCAAAAACTTATGACGGATTGCACCTGACGGCATCAATAGACACGGGCGACAAATGGATGTTGCCCCCGGCATTGGTGGTTTTGAACAGGATGTAAAAGCTAGAGTTTCCGGCGATAGCTGGCCGGTGGCGTGCTAAACCTGCGGGAAAAGGCGCTGGTAAAGGAGCCTATATGGGCACAACCCATGCGGAAGGCGATTTCCTTAACAGATAAATCACTGTTCAACAGTAGGTCGCGGGCCAGATCAAGCCGTTGCTGCACCAGCCATTCAAATACCGTCATGCCAAAGATATCACGGAACACCTCGGTCAGTCGTCGCTGCGACAGCCCCACCTGCTTAGCCAAAATTTCCACCGGGGGTGGGTTGGCTAAATCAGCCATGATCATGTCACGCACGATCATGGCCCGCTGTTGATCTGGGCCAACCAACCGCTTGGTCCCATCTAAATTGTCGGTCAAATCGGCCAAGGCGACGGCCAGCATTTCATAGACCTTGCCTTGCAGATAGACCGACTCCATAGCCCCATTAAAGGGGTGGTGGCGGATTTGTTCGACGATGCGGTTCATAGCCAGCGACACACCGGGTGTGGTGGTTAAATCCACGCCTCGCCCCTCCAAAAACCGCTCGACCTGCGGTGGCGTTTTTTGCCCCACAAGGATAGACCGCAACCGACCCTCGGTGATGATTGGTGACAACCCCATCCGTTGTTGCCCTGTTCCGTAAGTCACTGTGCAACTGTCCCCTTGGCTGCAATACATACGCAGTCTGTAATTACCGGCAGATTCGCCATAGGTGCCGGCACCATCACAGCAAACTTGTGTTGGACTGGACACACCAGCCCGAATGACCAGAATGTTCTGCTTGGTGATCTTGGTTCCTTTGATGTTGATCTGCTGGTTCAGGTCAAGCCCTGGATCGATCAACGAAGCACCTTCGCCCAAGGACCACGCATTCATCCGTAACGTGCCAATTGCGGATGGCAGCAGAGTGGGGTCTCCCGCGCTTTCGATCTCTGTGCTGCCGAAGCCTTTAGAGGTGGTCCAGGCAAAATCAAAGGGATGATCCAGCGCAGGCGCTACCTGTGCAGCAGGTCCATTGCCCATTGGATGTGCTGGTGCGATTTTGTTCATTCAGTGATGCCCCCACTTACGGCGGCTCTGTGTAGCACAGTTGAATTGTGCGCTGAACTGCAAAGTTGAATGGAGCGCCCGTATGTAAGAGCATTGCCTGCTGGCACCACTGCCATCATCATCATCATCCTGCCCACAGCCCCACTGTTTTGGGGGGATAAAACAGAGGTCTCTACATGAACCCGACTGCCACTTCAGTCAGCCACCGCCGCTCATTGCGTCATCAATCATGCACGGTCGGACGGCAGATTATAGCACCAAGCCGCAAAAGCTGGCAACTTAAACCGGATACTCGGCACCTTAATGGGGCGATCATGGGCAAGAACCGTGTTTACGTCCATATACACCTGCCGGGCGGCAGTGTATATGGACGCCCCGGCACCGCCCCACATGACCAACTGCGGCACGCAAGCGCCCTGATCTAGCAGGACGCTTGCAATCCAACCGAACGAATCACGGCCCGGTCACCGCCTTGGTGGCGGCATCCAACCGCACCGTTGCCGCATCCAGATCGGTCTGGCTGGGTTGGAACCCGTGATCCACCAAAATAATGGCCGCCACCACCTCGGGCAGGTTCTGCATGGCGGATTCCCCGGCCATAATCAGGGCTGTTTCCGGCTTGATGTTGGCCCCACGCTTGGCGGTGATCAAATTGCCCATGTGGCTGGCCGCCGAGGTCACGGCAGACACCACGGCGGAGACCGCTTGTTGGCTGACATCGCCCCCGGCACTGATGGTAGCCACCGCCGACCGCACCCCGCTTTCAAACGATTCGGCCCCCACCTTGATGTCAGCAATATCGGCGTCGGACAGGCCGGAGGCGGCGATCTCGTTGGCGGAGACCTGTTCCACCGCCATGGCGATGGTCAGCTCGATATAAGCCGTCTGCTGCGGTGTCCACGGGACTTCTTGCCCGGCACATGCCCCCAACCCCACCGCCAAGATCATCATGGCAGCAATGGCGGCAACGGTCGGAGTGGGGTTGGGCGGCGGTGCGGCAGCTTCAACCACCGGAGCAAGCACCGGGGCTTGATCGCCCACCGCCAGTTCAAGAACCTCTTGCACCTTCGGCGGCACCGGAAGTCCGGCCATATCGGCTAATTCAAGTGATTCCTTGATCGATTCAGGGAACAGGAACAGCACCAGACAGGCCCCGAACGGCCAATAGAACAACGGCAGCAAACCGTCCCACATCAGTAGCGGCAGCATGATCCATCCGGCAATAGCAAGGTGTGAACTCGTTTCACTAAAACGAGCCTTGAGATAGGCATTCATGATGTTTTCCTTTTTCAGAGGGGAGAATTAGCCGAGCGTGGCCAGCGTTACAGCGGTCTCATAGGCCGCTATGGCGTGATCGCCGA
>CAIYCT010000218.1 GCA_903924765.1 uncultured Rhodospirillaceae bacterium
CACAGAAAGCGTATCGATAGACTGATTGGGGCTGATCCAATACCAAGAAACAATCCCAATCAGATGGTGCTCCAATGGGCTTGAAATTTAAACCGGACACCCGTGGGTCAAGCCCGGTGGTGACGGAATAGGAGGGTTACCCCTTGCGTGCCGTCATGCCCGCATAGGAGGGAGCATGGTTGGCCTCCAGCGGCTGGTAGCCGTTTTGAGCCAGGACTTCGGCGGCTTGGTTGAAGAAGCCGTTGGGGACCGAGCGGTCGGTGACCATCGAGATCATGGCGTGTGACGGGAAATACTGTCTGGCTTGAGCGAAGATTTGCAGGGCGATGTTCATCTGGTCGGGCGATATGCGAATCAGAATATCGCTGGACTGGCTCAGTTGCTCAATGGAAAGGTCCAGTTTGCCGTTGGCCGATTGGATGTCCAGGATCAAATCGTAGCGGCGGTGCAAGGATTGGGGCGGCGCGTCATCGACGTGGTTCAAGAGATCGAGGATTTCCCCGCTGCGATGATCCCACCCGTCCCGGTCGCGGATCAATTGGACGCCCGCTTGCGATTGGGCCGCCAGCGCGGACGGATCGGCGAGCAGGGCGGCGCACAGATCGCCGATCTCGGTTTCGTTCTGGTAAAAGGCTCCGCACTGGGCAAAGCGGGCGCGATTGTAGGCGTTGTCCGCCGTTACCAAGGCACAACCATGCGCCGCTGCCTCGTACAGGCGTTCGTGGGATTCCACGTAATAGGGCATGGTGTTGACGATGATCTTGGCATTGCCGAATCGTTCGACCACCAGCGCCGCATCCGTTTCGCCCAAGAGCGTGACGCTGTCGGGCAGATCGAGCGTCTCCCACCCGCGCCCGATCACCTCCACTTTATGCCCCGCCAGAGACTCAAGCGCGGCGCGTCTGGCCCGACTACGTAAGGTGCGGTCGACCATGCCGCACATCCATGTGAAAGGCTCTCTGTTTGCGCCGTACGGGTCTGCAAAATAACGGGAGAGCGACTCTTCCAAGGATGGAACGCGTCTTGTTTTCAGGTCGTCCAAGGCTTTGTCGTAAATGGTCCGGAGATCGGGAGGCCGACGATCAATGGCGGTGGCTATTTCATCTTCTGGCATATAATTTCCCACCAGAATGATAGCGCCCGTTCGCTGGTTCATGGGAACGGTTTCGACCGATTTGGCGCTGTGGCGCAAGCAGTGGATCGGGACGTTGCCCAAGATGCGTTGAGCGAAGGCGATGTTAGAATGCGAGGGGAAGGTAAATGCGGCTTTTCCCATATGCTCCGCTCTGAATTGCGAGAATTCAATCATCCAGTATGTGGGATGGTCCAGGCTGACCATCAGGGTATTGATGCCTTTCAGCATCGGAGCCATCTGGGCGGCACCGTCTATCCCGCCGCCATAGCAGATCAGAGTATTGATGCCTTTGGACGCCAGTCCGGCCCAATTGGCGGGGTATTGCGGGTCGAAGACGTAAGGGTCATAGCCTTTCGTCCTTAAAGCCTGAACCAAATCGCCGATCATGCGGTTGATCGAGGCAACGTCCGAGGGAGAGTTCGCCACCGCAATCCGGTCATTAAGGCGCAGACGCGGTGGCATGTTCTTCTCTAACCCAATTCGCGCTTCATGGCCTCGCGGTCCAAGGCGCCTTCCCACCACGACACCACCACGGCGGCGACGCCGTTGCCGGTGAAGTTGGTCAGGGCCCGGCATTCGCTCATGAATTTGTCGATGCCGAACACGATGGCCATGCCGGGAACCAAAGCGGGATTGACCACGCCCAAGGTGGCGGCCAGGGTGATGAAGCCCGCGCCGGTGATGCCGCTGGCGCCCTTGGAGGTCAGCATGGCCACCACCAGGATGGTCATCTGCTGGCCCAAGGTCAGGTCCACGCCCATGGCTTGCGCGATGAACAAGGTGGCCAGGGTCATGTAGATGTTGGTGCCGTCCAGATTGAACGAATAGCCGGCGGGGACCACCAGACCGACCACCGATTTGGCGCAGCCCATTTTCTCCAGTTTCTGCATCAATTGGGGCAGGGCGCTTTCCGACGAGCTGGTGCCCATGACCAGCAGCAGTTCGTCCTTGATGTAGGCGACGAATTTGAAGATGTTGAACCCGGCGATTTTGGCAATGATGCCCAACACGCCAACCACGAAGACAATGGCTGTAAGATAGAAGGTGGCGATCAGTCCGGCCATGCTGCCCAGTGACGCCGCGCCGTATTTGCCGACGGTGAAGGCCATGGCCCCGAACGCGCCCAACGGAGCCGCCTTCATGATGATGTTGATGATGGTGAAAATCGTGTGGGTGATGTCATCCAGAAACGAGCGGACGGCATGGCCGCGTTCGGACAACATCATCAGGGCGAATCCGAACAGGATAGCCACCAGCAGCACTTGCAGAATGTCGCCCTTGGCGAAGGCCCCGATCAGCGAGTCGGGGATGATGTTCATGACGAAATCGATGGATTTCATTTCATGAGCTTGCGCGGTGAACTTGGACACCGCATCTGCATTGGCTCCGGCCCCGCCGAACCCTTCGCCGGGTTTCAGGACGTTGCCGATCAACAAACCAATGGCCAGCGCGAAGGTGGACACCACTTCGAAATAGACCAGGGCGCGTATGCCCACCCGTCCCACCTGCTTGGCGTCTTGAATATGGGCGATGCCTGACACCACGGTGCAAAAGATGATTGGCGCGATCATCATCTTGATCAGTTTGATGAAGCCGTCGCCCAAAGCTTTCACCCAAGGATTTGTGGCGAATTCGGGAAAGAAGGAGCCAACCAAGGCACCCAGGACGATTCCGGCCAAGACTTGAATGTAAAGTTGTTTATGCAAAGGCTTTTTTTCGACAGACGTCGTCATTAATAGTCTCCCCAGGACGTGAGTTTTTGTGGACGTTGTTTTTTGAAAGTGTTGGCCTTAATCACCTTTTGGTCAAGGGAGATTATGCCTTAAGCTTTGGAAAATCGGCGCGCTCGGGTTGCCCGCACGCGGGCTTCATCGTCAAGGCGGCCGTCCTGGCGCAACCAATCGGCCAGGATATCCAGCCAGCCCGGGGCGTGGTCGTCCACTTCCATCGCGTGAGCCAAGGTGTTGATGGCATCTTCGCTGCGACCGGTGGCGTGTTTTACCGTCGCCGACAAAGCCAAGGCCTCGGCCAGATGGGGTTGCAGGGTCAAGACGTCGGTCAACAGGGATTCCGCTTCGGCCCAGGATTGGCGTTCGATCAGATCGGCCACGTGAGCCTTACAGGTGGCGATGTCGTCCCTGATCTTGGGGTCGAACACCCAGATCAGGCCGCGAGCCAGGAATTCTCGCTTGTGATGATCATGCTCCAGACTGTCGGGCGACAGGGTGCAAAAACTGGTGAATTGTCCGGTTCCCGCTCCGGCATGGGATTTGTTCAATTGCTCGAAGATCAAGCGGTCCTCGCCGCCGCCATCGGCAAAGGCGGCCATGGACCACAGCGGCAGCAAATATTGGCAGGCCGCGCCATCGATCATCAGACCGCTGGGCTGGACAAAGCCGCCGAACCGCTCGGCGTTGATGCCTTGGCCGGGGCCGACAGAATCCCATTCGTCTCGGCAGATGGGCCATTGGGTCTGAGGATGGACCAGCCATCGCCCCGACCAGGCCCATTCCTTGTTGGCGATGGCGGCCTTGAGCAAGGTCAGATGATTGGCGCCCCACCAATCATTGTCGTCCAGATAGGCGATGTGGCGGCTGTTGGCCAAATAGCTGAGCACGGTGCGCAAGGCCCCGCCATAGGCATTGGCGTAAAGGCCGCCATGATGGACCGAGGTGGAATAGCCGGGGTCGAGGATGGTCAAGCTGACGTGATCGGGGCATTCGGCTTGGATTGTATCCAAAATCGAGGAATCGCCCGCATGAACATCCACGCCGATCAACAGGTGAATGCGACCGATAAAGTTTTGCGAAAAGACCGAGCGGGCGGCTTTCAGCAGCGATGGGCGCAGTATGGTGGGCAGGACCACCGCCGCTTCGGCGGGGGCTTGGACGGGATTAAGCGTTGGGCGCATCGGTTGCAAGCTCGGCCCACAGATCGTAATCCTCGGCGGCAAAGACCTTGGCTTTGACGATGTCGCCTTGTTTCAATCCAGCGCCGTCTTCAATATAGACCTCGCCGTCCACTTCGGGACTGTCGGCTTTCGAGCGCCCTATAGCACCGTCTTCGTCCACTTCGTCGATCAGCACGTCGATGGTTTGGCCGATTTTGGCTTGCATCTTGTCGTTGGTCACCTGTCGGGCCAATTCGGTCAAGCGATTGAACCGCTCTTCCTTGACCTCGTCGTCCACGTGGCCGGTCAGGTCGTTGGCCGACGCGCCCTTGACGTTTTCGTATTTGAAGCAGCCGACCCGGTCCAATTTGGCCCGTTCCAGCCATTCCAGCAGGAATTCGAAATCCTGTTCGGTCTCGCCGGGGAAGCCGACGATAAAGGTGGAGCGGATGGTCAGATCGGGCGCCACATCCCGCCAGCGCTCGATGCGCTCCAGCAGTTTTTCGTGATCGGCGGGGCGGCGCATGGTCTTCAACACGGCGGGACTGGCGTGCTGAAAGGGAATGTCCAGATAGGGCAACAGCTTGCCCGCCTTCATCAGCGGGATCAGTTGATCAACCCAAGGATAAGGATAGACGTAATGCAGGCGGATCCACAGCCCCAAATCGCCCAGTTGTTCCGACAGGGACAAGATCGGCGGCGGTTGGTTTTTGCCGCGCACAAGATCCTGACCATAGGCGCTGGTGTCTTGGGAAATCACCAGCAACTCCTTGACGCCGGATTCCGCCAAGCGGCGGGCCTCGTCCAGAATGTCGGCGGCGGGGCGGCTGACCAGAGGGCCGCGCAGACTGGGGATGATGAAAAAGCTGCAACGATGGTCGCAGCCTTCCGAGATTTTTAGATAGGCGTAATGGCGGGGCGTCAGATGCAACCCTTCCGGCGGCACCAAGCTTTGGTGGGGATTGGCCAGGGGAGGCAGTGCCTGATGCACCGCGCCGACCACCGCTTCGTATTGATGCGGGCCGGTGACCGCCAAAACGTTGGGATGGGTTTGGCGGATAGCGGCTTCGTCGATGCCCATGCAGCCGGTTACGATGACCTTGCCGTTTTCAGCCAAGGCCTCGCCGATGGCCTCAAGGGATTCCGCCCGTGCCGAATCCAGAAAGCCGCAGGTGTTGACGATGACCAGATCGGCCCCGTCATAGCTGGCCGAAATCTCATAGCCTTCCGCCCGCAGGCGGGTCAGGATGCGTTCGGAATCGACCAGTGCCTTGGCACAGCCAAGACTGACGATTCCCACTGTGGGGGCATGATTTGTCATTTGTTTATGTGGGACCGCTTTATTTAGGCAAACTTTCCAGCATTTCGATCAGAAGCGGAATCGCCGCTTTTCTCTGAGCTTCCATGCCGAAGGTCTGTGTCAGTTTGTGCATGAACATCTTATCGCACTTGGGACACTCATAAAAAGCCTTCATTGCCAAAGCTTCGCCGCCGTGACGCGAAATCCGTTCGATCCACTTGCAAATGCCGTCGCGGAATGAGCCATCGCGGGCCTGATCGTGCTTGCTGGGCGGGTTGAATTCCTGAATGTACATTTGCGACAGCTGTTCCCACGCCTCGGCCATGGTCTCGGCTTCCCACCGCAACATGCTTTGCAGAACCCAGATGTGCCGTTGATCGGCGGAGATGTAATCGTTCTTGGCGCCATGGGTGACGAAACGGGGCCACGGCGTTTTGTCGATGTGGTCGTCTTTCTTCTTGGCGCGCAACGCCGATTGGGATTCGTCGCTGAAATGACCCCAGCGCGCATCCCATTGATGCAGAATGACGTTCTGACGGGATTCGCCGCCTTGCAGGATGCCCAACAGACGACCGTCCTCGCCGGGCTTGCTCCAATCGCGGCTGGAGGCCAATTCCTTGAGCAGACGACTGCCATGCAGGGACGGCAGGATCAACTCTTTGACCACCGGCAGGAACACTTCGGCGAAACTGGGGGCGTTGAAGAACGGCAGCGGCATGTGGGGACGGACCGACGATCGGATCGCCAGCACTTTAAGATTGCTTCTCAGCACCTTGAGCACGGTGTTGTCCAGCAGGTCGTTGAAATTGGTGAAGGGGATGCTGCCGTCATCGTCCGCCAACAAATCCTGGACCTTAACCACGGGCGGCGGGGGGGGCGGAGCA
>CAIYCT010000219.1 GCA_903924765.1 uncultured Rhodospirillaceae bacterium
CTGATGGATTTCGATTCCTTGCGCGAAGTGCGTTCCGGTTTGGGCACGGCGGCGGTGATCGTTATGGACAAGTCCACCGACGTGGTCCGCGCCATCGCCCGCCTGTCGCGTTTCTACATGCACGAATCCTGTGGTCAATGCACGCCATGCCGCGAAGGCACCGGCTGGATGTCGCGGATGATGGAGCGCATGGTGACCGGCGACGCCGCGCTGGAAGAAATCGATCTGCTGGAACAAGTCACCCGTCAGGTGGAAGGCCATACCATCTGCGCGTTGGGCGATGCGGCGGCTTGGCCCATTCAAGGGTTGCTCCGCGCGTTCCGCCCCGAGATCGAACGCCGCATCAAAGCGCGGCAATCCGCTAAAATTCAGGCCGCTTGAGAGGGATAGAGGACGCCATGCCCAAACTCACCATTGACGGTCGGGAAATCGAAGTCGAAGCCGGGACCACCATTATCCAGGCTGCGGAACTACTCGGCATCGAAATTCCCCGTTTCTGCTACCATGAACGTCTAGCCATCGCTGGCAATTGCCGCATGTGTCTGGTCGAAGTGGAAAAGATGCCCAAGCCGGTGGCGTCGTGCGCCATGCCCATTAACGAAGGCATGGTGGTCAAGACCAACACGCCGACGGTCAAGAACGCTCGTCAGGGCGTGATGGAATTCCTGCTGCTGAACCATCCGCTGGATTGCCCCATCTGCGATCAAGGCGGCGAGTGCGATCTGCAAGATCAGGCCATGGCCTATGGCAAGGATCACAGCCGCTGCGACGAGCAAAAGCGGGCGGTGGACAAAAAGAACTTCGGCCCGTTGATCGAAACCGCCATGACCCGCTGCATTCAATGCACGCGCTGTGTCCGCTTCGCCAACGAAATCGCTGGAGCGCCGGAACTGGGCGCGCTGGGCCGTGGCGAACACATGGAAATCACCACCTACCTTAATCAGGCGTTGGATTCTGAATTGTCGGGCAATTTGATCGATCTGTGCCCTGTGGGCGCGCTGACCAACAAGCCCGCGTCGTTCACCTACCGCTCGTGGGAGCTGAAAAGCACTGAATCCGTCGATGCCATGGACGCGCTGGGTTCGGCCATCCGCATTGACACGCGGGGCAATCAGGTGATCCGCATTTTGCCGCGCGTCAATGACGACGTGAATGAGGAATGGCTGTCGGATCGCTCGCGCTTCGCCTGTGACGGTCTGTCCCTGCAACGGTTGGATAAGCCCTATGTGCGTCGTGACGGCAAATTGGCCGCCACCACTTGGTCAGACGCCCTGTCGGTTCTTGCCGCCAAGGTCAAAAGCTCCATGACCGGCCGCATGGCCTTCATCGCCGGAGATCATAGCGATGCCGAAACCTTGGTCGCTGCCAAGGATCTGGCCGCTGCCATGGGCACTACGCACCTGGATTGCCGCCAAGACGGCGCGGCGCTGGAAGCGGGCTTGCGCGCCTCTTATTTGTTCAATTCCACCATCGCCGGTATCGAGCATGCGGACGCGCTGTTGATCGTCGGCTCCAACCCCCGCATCGAAGCGGCGGTCTTCAATGCCCGCGTTCGCAAGCGCTGGCTGACCGGCAAGCTGAAGGTGGCAGTGATCGGTCCCAAGGTCGATCTGACCTACAAATATGAATGGCTGGGCGATAATCCGTCCATTCTGGCTGACATCGCCGCCGGAACCCATCCCTTTGCAGCCACCTTGAAGGCTGCGGCGAATCCGGCTTTGATCCTGGGGCAGGGGGCTGTGGCCCGCACGGATGGTTCGGCTGTTTTGGGCTTGGCCCGCAAGGTCGCCGATACGACCGGCATGGTCAAGGATGGTTGGAACGGCTTTAACGTGCTTCACACCGCCGCATCTCGCGTCGGCGCTTTGGATCTGGGTTTCGTCCCAGGAACGGGCGGTAAGAACGTCGCCGAGATCGTCGCCGCCGCTGGCAAGGGCGAACTGGATGTGTTGTTCTTGTTGGGCGCCGACGAGATCGACATTTCGGGCCTGGGATCGACCTTCGTGGTTTATATCGGCAGTCACGGCGATTTTGGCGCCCATCGCGCCGACGTGGTGCTGCCGGGCGCGGCTTATACGGAAAAGAACGCCACCTTCGTCAATACCGAGGGGCGGGTTCAACGGACCCGTTTGGCGACGTTCCCGCCCGGCGAGGCCAAGGAAGATTGGAAGGTTGTCGCCGCCGTCGCGGAAGCGCTGGGCAAGGCTTTGCCCTATACGACACTGTCGCAAGTGCGCGAACGGTTGAGCGCGGTCAATCCGGTCTTCGCACAGATAGATATGGTTGCTCCGGCTTCCTGGGGAACGTTCGGTCAGGATGGCTCGGTTTTGCCCCAGCCCTTGACCTCTACGATTAAGACATTCTACGCCGTCGACCCGATCAGCCGGTCGTCCAAGACCATGGCCCAGTGCCAGGCGGCGTTTGGTGAGGATCAATGCCAGCGAAAGACAGGAACTCATGGTTGAGCTTCTAGACGGAGTTATCCCCCCCTTGCTTTGGCGCGTTCTGCTGATCGTGCTTGAAGTCTTGGCGATCGTGCTGCCTATGTTGGGCATCGTGGCGTATCTGACCTATGCCGAACGTAAGGTGATCGGCGCCATTCAATTGCGCAAAGGCCCAAATGTGGTCGGCGCATTCGGTCTGTTGCAACCCCTGGCCGACGGCTTGAAGCTGTTTACCAAGGAAATGATCATCCCCACCCAAGCCAATCGCGGCGTGTTCCTGCTGGCTCCGGTGCTGACCTTCGGTCTGGCCCTGGCCGCCTGGGCGGTGGTGCCGTTTGACGAGGGTTGGGTTGTCGCCGACATCAATGTGGGCGTTTTGTACCTGTTCGCTATTTCGTCCCTGGGTGTTTACGGCATTATCATGTCCGGTTGGGCCTCCAACTCGCGCTACGCGTTCCTGGGCGGCTTGCGCTCGGCTGCGCAGATGGTGTCGTACGAGGTTTCCATGGGTTTCGTGCTGGTCTCGGTGTTGCTGATGGCGGGCTCGCTCAATATTTCCAAGGTGGTGGAAGCGCAAAAGGAATGGGGCTGGTTCATCGTTTGGCAATTGCCGATGTTCGTGGTGTTTGTGATTTCGGCCTTGGCTGAAACCAACCGCGTCCCGTTCGACTTGCCGGAAGCGGAAGCGGAATTGGTGGCCGGGTACAACGTGGAATATTCGGGCATGGCCTTCGGCATGTTCTTCCTGGGCGAATACGCCAACATGATCCTGATGAGCGGCATGACCTCGATCCTGTTCCTGGGTGGCTGGCTGCCTCCCTTGAGCATCGCGCCCTTTACCTGGGTGCCGGGCATCATATGGTTCGCACTGAAGATCTCGGCCATCTTGTTCTTCTTCCTGTGGGCCAGAGCCACGTTCCCGCGCTATCGCTATGACCAGCTGATGCGCTTGGGCTGGAAGATTTTCTTGCCGTTCACGCTGCTGTGGTTGGTGCTGGTGGCCGGCGCTCTTGAACTCACGGGCAAATTGCCCAACATGGGAGGCTGAGAAAATGTCGTTTCTCGACCGGACAGCCCGCTCGTTCCTGCTGATTGAAATCGTCCAAGGGTTGGCGAAGACCTTCAGCTATATGTTCAAACCGGCGGTGACTATCAATTATCCTTATGAAAAGGGTCCGCTGTCGCCGCGTTTCCGTGGCGAGCATGCGCTGCGCCGCTATCCCAATGGGGAAGAGCGCTGCATTTCGTGTAAGTTGTGCGAGGCAATCTGCCCGGCTCAGGCCATCACCATCGAAGGCGAGCCGCGCGACGACGGGTCGCGCCGCACTCGTCGCTACGACATCGACATGACCAAGTGCATCTATTGCGGCTTCTGTCAGGAAGCTTGCCCGGTGGACGCCATCGTCGAGGGACCGAATTACGAATTCGCCACCGAGACTCGCGCCGAGTTGATGTACGACAAGGCAAAATTGCTGGCCAACGGGGATCGTTGGGAAACCGAACTTGCCATGCGCCTTGCCGCAGACGCGCCTTACCGGTGATGGGGGAACCATGATA
>CAIYCT010000220.1 GCA_903924765.1 uncultured Rhodospirillaceae bacterium
ATTGGCACCGGCCGCATTGGGTCCTTCCGCCAGGTTGGAACCGGCCAAATTAGCAGTGTGTAAGGTCGCGCCGGACAGATTGGCGCGCAATAGACTGGCCCCAGCCAGATTGGCATCGGTCAAATCGGCCCCGGACAGATCGGCATCATCCAGCTTGGCCCCGGCCAAATTGCAGCCCTTCAGCACGGCCCCGGCCAAAACCGCCCTGTGCAAATCCGCGCTGGACAGCGACGCCCCGGACAAATCCATTCCGGACAGATTGGCATTGCTCAGATCGGAACTGGCGAAATCCGGACGTATGTTGGGCGTGTCAGCCCGCCAAGCGTTCCAGCTTCCGGCCCCTCGCCCCAACATCTGAACATGATGCACGTTGCCCATGGACGTCCCAAATTCCTAACAAGACTGACTTTGCAGGTTACACCTTATATCCATAAGCTGTAAAGAATGTATAAATCAGCCTTGACGGCACCTGCGACATCAACCTTAAGGAGCGATGGCAGCCTGCAGCTCGTCGTCGGACAGGTCCGAAGAATAGCGGCGTTGCTTGTAATAAGCATAAAGCGACGCCACACCGGCGACACCGGCAAGCCCCAGCACAATCGGCCCCCAGGCGCCGACACCAAGCCCCAGACCTAAAGCAACGCCTTTGGCCCCCAGCATCGAACTGCCGGCACTGGCCGCTGCGATGGGACCACCGCCCCCGCCGCCTGCCGTCAGGATCAAGCTTCCGCCACCGGCCATGGCACCGCCGGCAGCCCCGGCCGTCACCACCGTCTTGCTTGCCGCTGCCGGAGTGAATTTGGCGGCAAGCGCCCCACCCGCAGCAACTTTGGCCGCCGTCGCGGAAATCGGCGTCATCACCAGATATTTGCCGACAGTCCCACCGACCACCGGGCTTTTCATCACCATGAACGTGTTGCCAACCAAAGCCTTGGCCTGCATGGCCCCTTGGACCTTTACGCCCACCAGACTGCCGTTGGCACCCGCCGTCTTCAGATACAGCATTTTGGCAGCTTCCGTCCCGGCCACGACCTGGGGCTGCGCAATGGTCACGGTCTGTCCGACCAGACTGGGCAGTTGCGCGGCAGCCATCCCGCCTTCAACCTTCAACATGATCAACTGCCCCGCCGCAGTCCCCGCCTTGGCCTGAACTGCCGCAGGATACAGCGATATCCAGTTGCCCACGCCACCCATGGCGACCGGGGCCTTACCGACCATCACCGTTTTTCCCAGCAGCGCCTTCATCTCGGCCACCTGACGGGTTGCGTCCAATTTCACCGTGACGGCGGCACCGCCGTCCGAAGGCACAAGGGTCGCCAAATTGGTGGCCGCCGAAACCTTCGAGACCGTCACCGCCTGTCCGGACAACGCACCAACGGAAGCGGACTGAAGCGCGCTTTCGACTTTAATCAGCACAAGATCCTGCATTGTCCAACTCCCCTGCTTTCGACGACACTATTCTTTGGGCGCAGCCACACGATTGACCAGTCCGGTAACGGTCTGGACGGCTTTGTTCACCACCCCGGTCAACTCGTCCGAGGTTTTCTTGACCGCCACGGCCAAAGCGTCCCCTTTGCCCAAAGCGGCAAGACCGGAAAGACCGCCTTGCAGCAGACGCGCCACACCCAAGCCAAGATCTTCCACCGGAACAATCCTGACACCATCTTGCCCAGCCCCGCCGTTTGGCGCAGAGGCTTGAGACTCCACCGAGTGGTCTTCAATCATAAATTCGTTCATAGTCGCACTCTCCCTAAAACCCGTCCGGAAATCCACATAAAAATTACGTCGCTTGGTGTCGACGGTCCTGTTCCAACTGGTAATCACGCTCCAGTTTGGCCGTCACCCGTTGGCGTTCGCGTTCGATCCACGCGGTTACATTGGCCAAAGCACTTTCTTTATGGGCCAGTATCTCGGCATCAAAGGTGCTACGCCGGTCGGCCTCGTCTTCGGTCAGCGCAGTCAACCGATCCTGACGGACACGCTCGATTTCACCGTCCAAAGCCGACAATTGTTCTGCCCGCCACTCTGCCAGTTCCATCTCTATTCTGGCCTGCAACTCCACCTGACGAGCCGACAAATCCAGATCCACGGCCAAGTCGGCGGCCATGGCTTCGCGTCTTTTTAGCATTTCCGCGTCCAGTGCCGCAATGGCTGCCTGGTGGGCATCCCGCACCATCTGTTCCATGGCATCCATTCGCTGGTCGCGAACAAGGGCCAGCTCTGCGTCGAATTGAATCAAGCGTTCGGTCCGCAGCGCCGCCAGACTGTCATCGACAACCCTTTGGCGTTCGGCAGCGTCGGCCTCCAGCGCCGACACGCGCAAGCGACGCTCTTCCGCCACGGCAGCTTCGACCGCCGCCAGAGCTTCGGCGCGGTGCCTTGCCATTTCGGTTTCCAGTTCCGCCAGACGCAGCACTCCAACCTCGGCAATCTGGTTGTCGACCCGCAGCCGTTGATCGTCGGACAGATGATCCGCAGTGTCATGGATGCCCTGCAGATGGGCGGTCAATTTCTCGATCTCTTCTTTCAGCGCATCGCGTTGGGCGGCCAGATTTTCCAATTCGGACTGAACAATCCGCAGCACCCGCAAAGTCTCACCGTTCTCCGCCTTGGTTGCGGAGGGTGTCGTCGGTTTGTTGTTGGCCCAGACGACCACCACAAACAACAGGACAATAGCGGCAATGGCCAGTTCCATCGCGTCAGGTCTCCCCGATCCCGGTCACCAGGTCGATCAGCGCCATGCGATCATCAACGCCATTGCGAAACTCCCTGAATATGCCCATGAAAACACCGTCAGCTTGGGGTTCCAGATCACAACCATCCAGATACAGAACCACGTTCTGGCTGGGACAAACCAGACGATCAACCCCCACCGGCACCGCTTCGCCCACCCAGAACTCCACCGCCATCGGCGTCAAGCTGGTGCCGACCGCCTTTTGGTGATGCCCGGTTGCATCATACCAATACACCTCCAACGCTCCGGCGGGAAGATCGGCTTTGAATTCTATAGGCCGGGGCGGAAGTTCTTCCGCATGGCTCGGCTGGGGCGGAAGTTCTTCCGCATGGCTCGGCTGGGGCGGAAGTTCTTCCGCATGGCTCGGCTGGGGCGGAAGTTCTTCCGCCGGGGGCACGACGTCCGTCTGGACCTGGGGGACAGGACTGTCCGGCTCAAACCTTATTTCGGGAGAAGAGAGGATGATGACACCGGGCTTTCGCCCACCTCGACGATGCCACCACAAGGCCCCGAACGCCGCCAAGCTGGCCGCCGCCATAACGATCTGGGCACCCCAGGCCCCGGCGCCGCTTTCCGTCGCCCCGCCACGGCTATTGAGGATACGTTGGGTTTCCCAGCGCATGGCATCCACCGCACCGGCCAATTGCGCCGAATCTTTGACCGCTTTGCCCACATAGCGCACTTTCGCGCCAGCGGCCCAAGCCCGCATGCGTCCCGGCTGTTCCGCCACATCCCAGATCACCATCCGGCTGGACAGGGCGCGGGCCAAGTCACGGGCATCATCGGCCATCAACTTGGTTTGACGCTCGGCGTAAAACGGCACGAAATAATCGCGGAGTTCCTTGGGCGTGGCCTGGGCCTGTTCCCACCCCAGATATTCGCCGGACAAATCCGCATATCGCGGATCGGCCAACCATGCCCGGTTTTTGGGGATATCGATCGGCGTCGGCTCTTGGCCCACCACCAGCAGAACCATCGCCCACCGGGATTGATCGGGAGCAACCGCCAACTCCCGCAGCACCGATTCCGGGTCGAACGGCTGGGCGGTCGGACTTTTTGCGCCAAGCGCCGCCGCCCAGACGGCCCGGTCGTTCAAGGGCTCGCTGATTGACCTTAGCCCCTGATGAAAGGACGTAACCACCAGATCCAGCGCTTCGGGTCGTGTGGCCAGCACCGTGTCGCCCCAGGACCGGGCGGCCTCGGGGGCCATGCGCGCCGATCGGTCCACCACCACCAGAACGCGGTCCCGCACCTGGTCGGCAAATCCGGCAGAAGCCCACAGGCCAGTCAACAGGACAACGCAAAGCACCAGACGTTGCCCCGTCATGCCACCCGCCTATAGACCGTCAACGCCATCCTTCCTGCCCCCTATGCCGCAAAGCCCACGTCTTCATAGCATTTTACCGAAATGTGCGCCGCACCATTCACCCCATGGGGCAAATAAAAAGCCACCCCGGAACGTCTGCAACATTCCAGGGTGGCTGAAACTTAAGAACAGAAGCTAGATCGCGGCGGCGATCGAGCTGATCAACGGCAACCGCCAAGCCCGACGAAACGCCACCGAAGCCAGTCCGGCAACCGACAAGATCACAATGGCCATGGACGAAAAGCCAAAGAACCACTTTCCAATCACCGGCAAGTGCAAGGCCAACAAGGACAGAACGCTCCACATCCACAGCACCAAGCCCTGACGGGAATGGAACAGAACATATTCGTCATCCTTGTTCACCACCAACGGCACGAAACACAGAATGCCCAGATAGCTGAGAGCCGCCAAAAGAGGAATCCGATAGGTGCCACCGGCAGCCTCATTCAACTTGACTGTTTGTACGCTCATATTCTTCCCCTTTCCTAAACGGTTTGCTCGGTGGCGGTTCCGGCACGACGCCGCTTGTAGACTTCATACAGCGACACGGCACCGGCCACACCGGCCACGCCCAACAGCACCGGACCCCAAGCACCAAGACCCAACCCCAGACCCAGGGCAACCCCCTTGCTGGCCAACAAACCGTTACCGGTCAGGGCCGCAGAAATGGGGCCGCTGCCCAGGCTGACAGTGGACGCCCCTGCCGCACCGGCGGCAGTCGCACCGGCAGCGGCAACCTTAACCGGAGCAGCAGCAGCCGCAGCCTTGGTCATCGGCGCGGCGGCACCACCCTTAACGGCGGCAGCGGCTTTGGCGGTTCCACCCGTGGCGGGACCCGTGACCGCAGCCTTTGCCGCAGTTCCCTTGGTCATGGCCGCCTGAGCAACTTCACGTTCAACTTCCGGCGCGGCGGCCTTGGCGGCACCCGCTTTCGCGGCACCACCCTTGGCGGCGCCTGCGGCCTGGGTCATACCTTCGCGTTCGAGTTCAGGGGCGGCAGCCGCCTTGGCAGTCATCCCCTTGGCCCCAGTTCCCATGGCGGCACCCGCCCCCGCATCCACCGGCGGGCAAACCGCAGCTTGTGCTCCCGTTGTAACTGCCATTCTCAAACCCCTTTATCCATTTTGTTACCCAAAACCGCTGTCGGCTGCCTATTTAAGTTCCGCCGCCAGATCATCGTCAGAAACATCGCCCTGGGTCGCTTTGATCCGGGCTTCCAGATACTCGGCACCGCGATCGAACGCATACTTACCGGCAATTCCCGCCGCCAAAGCCACGCCCACCGAAACCGCCAGACCGCCACCGACCGCGCCGACCACTGCCGCGCTGAAGGCCGTTGCCAATCCGGCACCTGCCGTTTCCTTGGTGGTGTCGACAGCCGCTTCCCGCTGGGTGATCTTACCCTCTTTCAGCAACTGCGCATTCTTGGATACGGCACCGACGGCACCGACGATTGCGCCCAAGAAACCCACACCCGGAACCGATTTCGCCAAATACGGCGCGAATTGAAAAGCCATACCCACCCCCAAAACCACATAATGTACAGGGGTATTTGAGCGTCCCCATGACCAAGTTCTACCATACCCGCAACACGTAGAATAGAACAAACATAAAATACAGTAAAAAAACCTACCGAGCCGCAGCCCGAACCTTTACGCACACCCAGTTCCACCAGTATAAACGGGGGGGGGTATACGCAAGGATTACTTGCGCCGAACAGCCCTCTGCATTTTGGTCAGCCATACAAAAGGAATTATACGTTTCCAGGGAACGGAGAACCTGATCCGCGTCCCCGGCCCCAACACCCGTTCCGCCAAGCTTTTACCAAGTACCAAAGCCGTGATTGCCAATAAAATCACCATGAAGATGTGGATAAACAACAGCGCCAAAACCCCGGCGAATCCGATGGCCATAATGGGCATCCATCCGATTTCCCCCCTGCCCCGCCACAGCGATTGAAAAAACCCCGGGAATTCAGCCATTGCCATTCACTCTTTCAAGCTTGGAATAAGGAAACCGCCTCTTGCGCGTCAACCTAAAATACAGCATATCAGATCAACCGATGTGGGCGCGATAGGTCTTGGGGGTGAAGATGGGCAACGATCATAAAGCCGAGGCTTTGGCTCTATTGCAAAATCTGATGTCGATGGCCCAAACCGTATCATCCGTCGCCCAATCAGCCGCACAGGCCGAGGAGGTTCTGCAGAATGAGCCGGAAGCCCCCGTCGCGTCTCAAAATGACTTGGTGGCAAGCCTGAACAAACGTCCCAAACCGTCCAACTAGCCCACCTGTTTGGGAAGGGTCTCGATAGCCGCCAATACCCTATCCAAGCGTGTGGACAGGGCCAAGATCGCTTCGTCCATATCCGCCAAGGTGGCCCCGGACTGGACCAGTTCTTCCAGTGTTTTGGCCTGGGCCTGAAGGCCGGACATCCCCAACTGTCCCGATGACCCCCGCAAGGAATGAACGATGCGGCGCGCCTCGTCCCGATCATCGTCGCCCAAGGTCTGCCGGAATCGGGAGACGGCATCCCCGAATTGAGTGGAAAAAATCTTAAAATAGGCGATGTAGCGCGATGGCTTTTTTTGGAAAACGGCAATTTTTTCCGGATCAATTTCGGGAAATGCCTCGAACCCGATTGCCGCCAAGGCCCCGGACTGCTCTTCCGGGACCGTTGCCAAAGCAGCTTCTTGGGCTGCAGGCGGCCCATTTGCTGTCTGCCGTGATTGACCCAGCCATTTCAACAATGTCGCGTACAGGACATTGGGCTGAATGGGCTTGGTCAGAAAGTCATTCATCCCGGCATCAAGGCAAACCTGACGGTCTTCAGCGAAGGCGTTGGCCGTCAAGGCGATGATCGGGACATTTTCATAGCCCGGTATGGTTCTGATCTTGCGTGAGGCCGAAGGGCCGTCCATCACCGGCATCTGCATATCCATCAAAATAAGATCAAAATGTTGGGCTTGGACCAGGACAACCGCTTGACTGCCATCTTCGGCCATGTCCACCGTCACCCCACCTTCCGTCAACATGTCGGCAACCACTTCACGGTTCAACGGCATGTCATCGACCAAAAGAATCCGTGCCCGACCATGCATTGAAGACAGTCGCGGCAGCAAGTCGACGCCTTCGCCTTCGACCGAGTACACGTGATCATCTGCCGTGGCATGCTGCAGAAGGGCCGTAAACCAGAATGTGCTGCCCAATCCCAGGGTACTTTCCACCCCCACCGTTCCCCCCATCAGTTCGGCAAGCTGCTTGGTCAAAGCCAGGCCCAGCCCAGTCCCACCGAACCGGCGCGTGGTCGAAGCGTCCGCCTATTCAAAGGCCGCAAACAACCGCGCCAAGTCGTCAGAGGCGATACCGATGCCGGTATCTTCGACGGAAAAACGAATCAGCAGACCGTCTTCGCTTTCTCGTTCCAACTGCAGAACGATCTTTACCGCCCCGCCTTGGGTAAACTTTACCGCATTTCCCGCAAAATTAAGAAGACACTGCTTCAGACGCAAAGCATCGCCGATGACTATTTGCGGCAATGCCGGATCAATGCAGATCAACAGAACGTCTTTCTGCTCGTCCGTCTTCGATGTCACTTGTCCAATGACACTGTCGACAACGTCAGACAGCCTGAGAGGTTCAGGGTTGAGTTGCATTTTTTGAGCGTCAATCTTCGACATGTCCAGAATGTCGTTGATAATCTGCAACAGATGGCTGGCGGACAAATCAATTTTTTTAAGACGATCCTTGTGCTTTGGCTCGGATGAATCGCGCAGCAACATCTGTGTAAAGCCGATGATGGCATTCATCGGCGTGCGAATTTCATGGCTCATATTGGCCAAAAACTCGCCCTTGGTCTTTGCTGCCTGTTCCGCAGCCCGTTTGGCCTTGGCCAGTTCTTCGGTGATGCGGACCTGTTCGGTAATGTCTTCCTGAATGGCCAGATAATTGGTGATTTCGTCGTGGTCATTTCTAATCGGCCAAATATTGGCGGCAGAAATGAATTCCTGACCATCCGCCCGCCGGTTGATGAAGCGCCCCCGCCAAGGCAGTCCCTCCCTCAAACATTGTTTCAAAGCGTCGTAATCGGTTTCATGATGCTTTCCGGAATACAGCAATTCACCGGGACGCCGCCCCAAAACCTGATTCCGTTGATAGCCGGTCTGTTGGGTAAAGGCATCGTTCACCAGCAAGATCCGCTGTTTGCGATTGGTGATGACAATCATGTTGGGGCTTTGCTCCACCGCCCAGCGCATCAGTTGCAGCTTGCTGCCCACGGCATCCGACAATTGTTTTTCATGGGCAAGTCGCTCTGTTCTCTCCTCCACAATTTTTTCTAGATTTCCTTGATGTTTCAGGAGCGCCATTTTCCGGCGATCCGCCGACAAAGCCAAAGCCAGAATAACGAAGCTCATCACCAGCAATGCCACGATTTCAACCAGCAGATCGTTCCCCCAATGGCCCAAAACTGCATACATCGATATCCCTGCCGTCACCACAAATGGAAATCCATCGACTGTCCGATAGGCCTGAATCTTGTCGATACTATCGGCTTTGGCGACCAATTGGTTGACCCCGGCAGCAGCGTTCGGCAGCATTTTGGCGAACAAATCGCTGGAGGAAATATCCTTGGCGAACAACGTTTTATGGTAGGGGTAACGAGCGATTATTTTGCCATCGATGGTGTTGATCGCGATGCCTCCGTCACGATCCAGCACCATTTTTCCGATCATCTCCGAGTAGAAGTCGG
>CAIYCT010000221.1 GCA_903924765.1 uncultured Rhodospirillaceae bacterium
CAGCGCCCACATCATTTCCCCACAGTTATCTGTAAGAAATGCTGACACTTTGGCGGTGAACGCACTGCAATAAGAGGCGATCAAATTGCCTCATACAGTCGGCCTTCGTGGGCATCATGCGGGAATGTGGCCGCTTAGAGGTGCAAAAAAATGGCATCCAAACGGATGCCATTCTGCTCTCAAGTTTTAGAAGGCGCTTAGACTTGCGTATTGCTGCGCCTGCCGCGTTTTCCCAAAGCGCCCAAGCCGATTAGCCCAGAGCCAAACAGAAGCAGCGCGCCAGGGATCGGCACCGCGGAGATGGTTCCCAGCGCGGTCACACCGGTACCGGGCTGCGAGCTCGTCGCGATTTGGAGATAGTAATCTCCCTTGGTAAGGTTGGCGGCTTTCAATTCCAAAGTGCCCGCGTTGTTATAGGCGCTGGAAGTGATAAGATTGCCAGACTTATCATACAGACTGAATCCTGCAGGGGTCAGACTCGTTACGCCCCCCCCCAGACTGACATCAATGTTGGAGGATTGGCTCAGACTAAAATTGTAGACATAGGTCAGGGCAGACCCTGTGGGGGCAACAACGGCCGCGCCTTTTGCCAGAGCGCCGGGAACACCAGACAGTGAATAATAAGCTTTGCTCGTAACCGCGTCCTTATTGGTTTCGGAGCCACTCAAAAACAGACCGGTACTTGTGGAAACTGGCGCAACGCCAAGATTGACCGCCTCGGAGTAGGTGGCTGCGAAAGAACTGCCTGCAAAAAGAAACGTCGAAGCGATGGCGATGGCGACACCCAATTTGACACTATTCGCCAACTGCGGAGTCTTCAGATTCTGGCGATCGCCCGATTCTTTACGGCGGCGGCGGGACACGGAAACCAGCCCAAACAAGCTGGATCCGAACAGAACCAAAGCGCCCGGCAAGGGAACTGCGGAAACTTGTCCTGCGAAACTTCCGCTTTGCTGACCACTGGCCAAGTTGCCAGTGATTTGCAAAGTATAGATGCCCGCGAGCAGGTTCGACGTTGCGAGAACGATGTTTCCGCTAGACCCTGAACCCAGAGCACCCAAAGCAATCGTCGCGCCGTCCGAGTTGAGCAACGACAAACTTAGATCCGGCGTCGCACCAGATATGTCCTTCACCGCGTAAGTCAGAGTCGGCGAATTCGTGGATAGGGAAAAGCCGTAGCCGCCAGTCAGTACCGCCTCTACCAGAGCATCGGCGACAATCATCTCGCCGCAGGAAGGAGGCTCGCCGCGAAAGAGCGGACCGAAGAAGTCTTTTTCCCGACCGCAGATCTCAGTCTGGGCCAACGGCAGAAGGCGGATGATCTCCATGCGTCCGGCCAGACTGTCAGCAACACGCGGCAGGGTCATCAGATTAGCGGAGCCGGTGAGTAGGAAGCGCCCCGGTCGTTTGTCAGTATCGACGCTTTCCTTAATCGCGAGCAGCAGGTCTGGTGCCCGCTGGATTTCGTCGATAACGGCACGATCCAACCCTCTCAGAAAACCGACGGGATCGCTCCTAGCCGCCGAGAGAGTTGTCGGATTATCAAGAGTGAAGAACGCAAGACCGTTCTCGCGGGCGATGGCTTCCGCCAATGTTGTCTTGCCCGCCTGACGAGGCCCGGCGACCAGCACGACGCGCGTGTCGACGAAGGCTTGGGTGATCCGATGAAGCGTGTGACGAGGGTAATGAGGCATGGAATTGGACCGTTGGAATTTGACTGCTTGAAATCATATTCCCGTCCAATTGAAAGTCAATAACCGCCCATCTGAAAGCACGTTTTTAATAAACATAATTTTCCTGGCTGATAGCCCTATAAAAACGAGAAAGGCCGATGGATAACGAAATCATGGGCAAAACAGATCATAAAACGATGTGTTTTGCGAACGATTCTGGAAATCGCTCTGAACGCCCCATGATTTCCCCCTGTGCCTAAAACGGCTTAAATCCAGGCCTGTGGCGGCGACCGATTGAAAGTGAACGTCCATCCAATTGAAACCGGATCGCCGCCCCTCTGAATTCCCTACCGCCGGTTCCACACCAGATGGGCCGTGTCGCCATCATCGGCGGGAAACAAAGCAGCGGTGAACGGTTC
>CAIYCT010000222.1 GCA_903924765.1 uncultured Rhodospirillaceae bacterium
CGGGCCAATCTCATGCACAGAAAGCGTATCGATAGACTGATTGGGGCTGATCCAATACCAAGAAACAATCCCAATCAGATGGTGCTCCAATGGGCTTGAAATTTAAACCGGACACCCGTGGGTCAAGCCCGGTGGTGACGATAAAGGTAAAATGATTCTGTCAGAAAAGCCGGCGCTCCATTACATTCTTCTTTTAACTACAACACCTTGCCGTATCTTCCCAACACATGGCCGGTCATGCTTTTGGCCAGTTCGTCCTCGCCCAGGAACACGGTCTCGGTTTTGTCGCTGATCAGCAGATCGGCTTCGTCCGGAGAATTGGTGCGGACGACTATTTCGATACCGGAATTAAGCTTTCGGGCACAGCGAATCATCTGCTGAACATTGAAAATATCGAAGGTAGCGATGACCAACATGCTGGCCTGGGCGATATGGGCCTGGATCAGCACAGCCGGATCGGCGGCGTTTCCTGATACCGCAGCAATGCCTTGAGCGCGCAGGCGTTCGACCAATTCCCGGTTCTGCTCGGCAACCACGAAAGGAATGGTTTGATCGATCAAGGATTGGGCGATGCGTTGCCCCACCCGCCCATATCCAACCAGCACCACTTGCCCGGCCAAGTATTTTTCGTCGGTGGAGAGCGGCAACTCGGCCAAGGGGTCCAAGCGATGATCCAACTTGCGGGCTAAGGCCGAGCGGGCACGAACCCACTCCAGCAACGGATCGATGGCTTTGAAGACCAAAGGATTGAGCGAGATCGAGATGATCGCGCCGGCCAAGATCAGACTTTGCCCCTCGGGCGGCAGCAGATGAAGCGAGACTCCCAGACCGGCCAGAACGAACGAAAACTCGCCGATTTGCGCCAATCCGGCCGATACCGCCAGGGCCGTGTTAAGCGGATAGCGAAACGCCAGCACCAAAGCGGTCGCCGCCAGCGACTTGCCCAAGATGATGATGGCGACGACCGCAAGCACTTGCAGGGGTTTATCGATCAAAACCATGGGGTCGAACAACATCCCCACCGAGACGAAAAACAAAACGGCGAAGGCCTCGCGCAGCGGCAGCGATTCTTCGGCGGCCCGTTGGCTGAATTCGGACTCGCGCATGACCATGCCAGCGAAGAACGCACCCAAGGCAAACGACACGCCAAACAATTGGGCCGCGCCAAAGGCGATGCTGACGGCGGCGGCGACCACGCAGAGGGTGAACAATTCCCGCGAGCCGGTGCGGGCCACGTACCAAAACACCTTGGGCAGAACCTTGCGCCCGGCCACCAGCATCACGGTCAGGAATGCCGCCAACTTGGATAAGGTAATGCCAAGATCGAGCCACAAGGGGCGTCCGTTGGAAAATCCGCCGCTAGTGCCGCCCAGCCAGTCCGCCAAGGGCGGCAACAGCACCAGGGCCAGGATCATGGCAAGATCCTCCACCACCAGCCAACCGATGGCGATGCGGCCATTGATGGTATCAAGCCCGTTGCGCGCCTCCAACGCCCGCAGCAGCACCACCGTGCTGGCTACCGACAAGGATAGGCCGAACACCAACGAGCCGCCCAGCCCCCATCCCCAGCTCCAAGCGATCAAGCCGCCCAGCACGGTGGCGACGGCGATTTGCAGTAACGCGCCGGGCAACGCAATTTTACGCACGCTGATCAGATCGGTCAGCGAAAAATGCAAGCCGACGCCGAACATGAGCAGCATCACGCCCATCTCGGCCAGTTCAGCGGCGATCGGCATATTGGCGGTAAAGCCAGGCGTATGAGGGCCGATCAAGATGCCAGCCAGCAGATAACCGACCAGAATGGGAATTTTGATCCGATCCACCATGATGCCCAGGATCAGGGCCAGCCCAAGGGCCGATGCGATGGTGGAGATTAGCGGGAAGTCATGAAGCATGGTCCGATTATGATGACTATCGGTCCCAGGTCAATCCACGGGCGACGAAGATTTTATACTTTTCTTATGGCAGCCGGATTTTTGATGGGGGGAGGTTATGGCAGCGAATCCGACGCCTTGCCCAAGGCTTGCCAGCTTTTGGGGGCCGGGGCGGCGATGACCGGGTTTTCATCCAAGGCGATGGGGTGATAGGGCGTGCCGTCCACATGTTGCGAATATCCGCCCGCTTCCGCATGAATCAAGATGCCAGCGGCGTGGTCCCAGGGATAGAGCCGGTTAAAATGGGCGAAGTCCAGAGCTCCGGTGGCCAGATCGATGTAATCGTGGCCGGTGCTGCCGCCGCGCCCCACTTCCGCCACATGAGGAACCAACGGCGATTGGTAGTGGGCCGAGCCTTTCATCTGGTCGATGGGACCATCGGGCGGAACGGTCAGGCGCACGTCTCCGCACCAAGCCCCCTGCCCCTTGACCGCGTGGATCATGCGATCGGTGATGGGGTCATAGATCCAGCCCATCTCGGTTTGGCCATTCAGGACCAGGGCGACGATGACGGCAAAGCGCGGCTTGCCCTTGGAGAAGTTCTTGGTGCCGTCGACCGGGTCGATGATCCACACAACCGGATCGCGGCCCAAGGCCTCTAGGATCGAAGGATCGGCCGCCGTCGATTCCTCGCCTACCAGCGTGCCGGGCAACAGCTTGGTCAATTCGCGATGGAGGAATTTTTCAGCCGCCACATCGGCCTCGGTAACGATGGAACCGGGAGCCTTTTCCCAGATCTGAGTGTTGTTGAGGTCGCGGAATCGCGGCAGAATTTCGATCTCGGCGGCCTGGCGGATCACGCTGGAAACGTCGTCGGGACTCAATCTGGCTGTCATGGCTTCACCCTTCAGCGGAAAACTAACACGCGTCAAAGGGACAATCCATATCCTTCTCACACCGAAGATGTAAGTTGGTTTAATCCAGACCGTGAAACCCTATTCCTCGGCGTCCTTACCTTCCGGGTCGAACAACTGCACCGGCACCGATGGCATGATGGTCGAAATGGCGTGTTTGTAAACCAGCTGAGTATGACCGTCACGGCGCAGTAGCACCGAGAAATTGTCAAACCATGTCACAATTCCTTGCAGCTTGACACCGTTCACCAAGAAAACCGTAACCGGAGCTTTTTGCTTGCGGATGTTGTTGAGGAACACGTCCTGGACGTTTTGTGATTTTTCTGCAGACATGATGCGCATCCGTTCTTTCTTATTGATCGTTTATGTGGCGGCACAGTTGATTAGCACCAAAAGAGGGCAATGAATACCCAACTTTAGGCGAACAAAGATAGCAGTTTTTGACCGTTCTCCACATAAATATTATGCGGAAAGGCGTTGAACTCGTCCAGACCCGGCGGTTCGGGCCGCATCAGGACCGGCAGGCAGCCTGATTGGTGAGCGCATTGTAAATCGATAAAACTGTCTCCCACGAACCAGACTTTATGGCTTGGAACAAGGCCGGACGGCTCTAGCGCCAGGTCAACCGGCGCCGGATCGGGTTTATCGCGGACAGCGTCGGTGGCCCCGACCAACGCGCCGAACATCGTGTCCCATCCCAGATGGGTGGCCTCTTCGCGCAAGAAATGCCCCAATTTGTTGCTGACAACGGCTATGTAGATTCCTTTATCAACCAAAGTCTTGAGCATTGTCTCGGCATGAGGAAAAGGTACCATGCGTTCGATATGGGATGCGGCGAAGGCTTGATAGTAGATTTCTCGGGCGTCCTGCCAACGGTCTTTGAACATGGACGGAAAGGAATCGCGCAGCGATCGGGCGATGTTCTGCTTACCCTCCTCCAGGCTCCATTCGGGCATACCGAAATGACGGAAGGTTTGATTGTAGCAGTCAAGGATGCACGGCCATGCATCGATCAACGTGTTGTCCCAATCGAAAATGACGGCATCGGGCAAGGGTGCGGCAGGCACTTAAAAATACTCCAAACGGACGGAAAACAGTTTTTCGGCTTTCTTGATACAATTGGACGAGGCGAACAGCACCACCCGGTCGCCCACGGCA
>CAIYCT010000223.1 GCA_903924765.1 uncultured Rhodospirillaceae bacterium
AGCTTGTCGCGCACGGCGGCGGACACGCACACAAACAGCGAGGCATAGGACCGCAACTCCGCCCACCGACGTCGGAAGATCGACGGAAACAAACCACCGTGATAATGCTTGTCCTTGAAGGCATCTCCGCCATGGAACGTCACCGCCAGCGGAATCCCCAGCGCCTTGGCCAATGGCAAGGCCAACGCGCCGCCCCGTCCAAATTGAGCATGCACCAAGGCCGGAGCCAAAGCCTTCAGATCGGGTTGGCTGGGAATAAGGCCCATTTGCTTGAACAGCCCTCGCGCCAGACCGCCGCCCACGCCATCGCCGCCCAACAAAAGCGGATCGATCCCAGCGGCCTTGATGCCATTCTCGATGTGGCAACCGACCCAATGAGTGCGCAGGCGTTCGAACCCCAGATACTGCCGACGCATGAATGCCGTCTCGGACAGCGGCAAAAGACGATCACGATAGATCAGGATATTGGTCATGGCCGGGTTCATAGCACGCCCCTTATCGCCAACCAAGTCGGACCAAGCAATTCATTACAATGGCAAGAATTTTTATGCGGATTATTCCAGATCAAATCGCGCTTTCTCTTTATACGGTATAAAAAGGCAGAACAGTGGCCAAACCTAAATGCGCCATTCGGAGGGGAAACGAAGGCTTCATATAGGCCAATTGGCCGCTCACTTAAGCACCACGAAAAGCGTTAGAGTACGGCGAGATCAGCCCAGTGATGGTCGAACGGAGGGGAAATAAAAATGCCCGATTCTCAAACCCCCAATTCACAGCAATCCGCGTTGCGGGAGCCAACTGCCGAACAGCGCCGACATTGGCGCTTGGTGGTGGAAGGGGTCATCGCCAAACACGGCGCCAGACCCGAACAGCTGTTGCAGATTCTGATTGAAATTCAAGAGGAACTGTCTTGGTTGCCGCTTAAAGTGGTGACCGACGTGGCCGAACGGCTATCCATCTCCCGCGCTCGGGTCGAAGGCGTGGTCGGGTTCTACTCGTTCTTGCACACTCGCCCCAACGGACGCTTCCGGGTGTTGTTCTCGAACAACATCATCGACCGCATGCTGGGCAGCCAAACCATGATGGACGAAATGTGCCGCAAACTGTGGCTGCAACCGGGCAAGATGTCCGAAGACGGCTTGGTCAGCATCGGCCCGACCTCGTGCACCGGCATGGGCGACCAAGGTCCGGCCCTTCTGGTCAACGGCATGACCATTACAAAATTAACCCATCAGCGCGTCAATCTGATCAGCGAGTTGATCCGCAAGGACACGCCGCTGGCGCAATGGCCCCAGGATTTGTTCGCCGTGGACGACAATATCCAGCGCAAGGACATTCTGCTCAACTCGGCCCTCAAGCCTGGCGATGCCTTGCGCGCAGCCCTGGCGAACGGTCCCGACGCCTTGATGGAGGAGATGAAGAAATCCAAGCTGCGCGGACGCGGCGGGGCCGGTTTCACCACCGCTCAAAAATGGGATTTCTGCCGCCAAGCCCCGGTTGACGAGGCCTTGGGTCGGGTCGTCGTCTGCAATGCCGACGAAGGCGAACCGGGCACCTTCAAGGACCGCGTGTTGCTGACCCGCTATGCGGATTTGGTGTTCGAAGGCATGACGCTTGCCGCCTATGCCATCGGCGCCAAGAAAGGCTTTCTGTATCTGCGCGGCGAGTACCGCTACCTGCTTGCCCCGCTGCAAGAGGTTCTGTCCGCCCGCCGCGCCCAAGGCTTGTTGGGCGCATCGATCCTGTCGCAAACCGGCTTTGATTTCGACATCGAGATCCATATGGGCGCCGGAGCCTATGTCTGCGGCGAGGAAACCGCTTTGCTGGAATCCCTGGAAGGCAAGCGCGGCACGCCCCGCATCCGTCCCCCCTTCCCTGTCACCCACGGCTATCTGGGCCGCCCCACCTCGGTCAACAATGTGGAGACATTGGCCTCGGCCTGCTTGATCGCGACCCAGGGCGGCGACGCTTTCGCCAAGATCGGCACCGCCCAATCATCGGGCACCAAGCTGTTGTCCATCTCGGGCGATTGCGCTCAACCCGGCATCTATGAATTCCCGTTCGGCGCCACCATCGCCGAGGTTCTAGAGGCGTGCGGCGCCACCGACGTTCAGGCTGTGCAAATGGGCGGCGCTTCGGGCGTCACCCTGGCCCCATCGGAATTCAGCCGCAAGATGGCCTTCGAGGACGTGCCCACCGCCGGGGCCTTCATGATCTTCGACAGTGGACGCGACATGTTCGAGGTGGCCAGCAATTTCGTCCACTTCTTCGCCCATGAAAGCTGCGGCTTCTGTACGCCGTGCCGGGTGGGAACCTCGTTGCTGACCGGCTATCTGGACAAGCTGTCCAACGGGTACGGTTCCAAGCCAGATCTGGCCGAGATCGACACCCTGAACCGGGTGCTGAAATCCACCAGCCATTGCGGCTTGGGCCAAGCCGCCGCCAATCCCATCCTGGACGGGCTGAAAAAATTCCGACCCGCCTACGAAAAGCGGATGCTGCACCAAGATTTCGAACCTGCCTTCAACCTGGACGCCGCCCTGGAGCGGGCGCGGCAGATCACCGGTCGCGACGATGCCGGGGCCCATATCCTGGAGGAACAAGCATGAGCCAGAGCTTTACGCCAATCGGACAAGAAATGCCGGGTCTCGATCAATGGGACGTCCGCCATATGAGCCAGTCCTTCACCCTGGACGGCGCCGAAGTCCCGTTCACGCCGGGACAATCCATTCTGGAAGCGGCGCGCAACGCGGGAATTTACATCCCGCATCTGTGCTGGCATCCCGATTTCCCCGCCCACGGCAGTTGCAAACTGTGCGTGGTCAAGGTGAATGGCCGCCACGTCTCGTCCTGCGCCACACCCGCCGCCGCCGGCATCGAGGTGAAAAGCAACAGCCCCGAAATCCGCGAGGAGCGTAAAGTGCTGCTGCAAATGCTGTTCGTCGAAGGCAATCACTTCTGCCCGTCCTGCGAAAAAAGCGGCGGCTGCGAACTGCAAGCCCAGGCCTATGATCACGAGATCATGACCCCGCACTACACCTTGTTCTATCCCGACCGTCCGGTGGACGCCTCGCACCCCGACCTGTTGCTGGATTTCAACCGTTGCATCTTCTGCGAACTGTGCGTCCGCGCCAGCCGTGACGTGGACGGAAAATCCGTGTTCGCTTTGTCCGAACGGGGCATTCACAAGCATTTGGTGGTCAGTTCCGAATCCGGTCGGCTGGCCGACACCGACATCGATCCCAGCGACAAGGCAGCCAACATCTGCCCGGTGGGGGTGATCTTGCACAAACGCCAGGGCTTCACCGTACCCTACGGTCAACGCGCGTATGATGAGACCCCCATCAGCGAGCAGGGCCTTCCCAATAAGGAGACCGTATGATGAACGCCGTCGTCAAACCGCCCCGCCCTAAACTGCGCGTCGCCACCACCTCGTTGGCCGGATGTTTCGGCTGTCACATGTCGATCCTGGACATCGACGAACGTCTGATCGATTTGCTGGAGTTGGTCGAGTTCGACCGCTCGCCGCTTACCGACATCAAGCATTGCGGCCCCTGCGACATCGGCATCATCGAAGGCGGCATCTGCAACAGCGAGAACGTGCATGTGCTGCGCGAGTTCCGGGCCAACTGCAAGACCCTGATCGCCATCGGCGCCTGCGCTGTCAATGGCGGCCTGCCCGCCCAGCGCAATCACCTGGACCTGCAAGAAATCTTGCTAGAAATCTATCAAGCCGGTCCGGTCATCGATCTGGACCATGCCCGCATTCCCGACGACCCCGAGCTGCCGTTGCCGCTGGACAAGGTTCATCCCATCCATGAAATCGTCCGCATCGACTATTTCATTCCCGGATGCCCACCGTCGGGCGACGCCATCTGGACGTTCCTGACCGAGCTGATCGCCGGGCGCACGCCCAGCCTTCCCTATTCCCAGCTCCATTTCGATTAGAGGCCCATCATGACCTTCCAACTGGAAACCGCCTCGAACCCCAAAGGGTTGCGCCGCATCGCCATCGAACCGGTCTCGCGGGTCGAGGGCCACGGCAAAGTCACGCTGCTGCTGGACGATGCCGGAGACGTACAGCAAGTCCGACTGCACATCGTCGAATTCCGCGGCTTCGAAAAATTCATCCAAGGCCGCCCCTATTGGGAAGTGCCGGTAATGGTGCAGCGCCTATGCGGCATCTGCCCGGTGTCGCACCATCTGGCCGCCTCCAAGGCCATGGACCGCATCGTCGGCGCCCTGCCCCTGTCGCGCTCCGCCGAGAAATTGCGCCGCCTGATGCATTACGGCCAGATGCTGCAATCCCACGCGTTGCACTTCTTCCACCTGTCCTCACCCGATCTGCTGTTTGGCTTCGGCTCCGACGTTGCCAAGCGCAACATTGTCGGCGTCGCCCAAGCCTATCCCGAAATCGCCGTGCAAGGGGTCAAGCTGCGCAAATTCGGCCAGGAAGCCATCCGCGTCACCTCGGGCAAGCGCGTCCACGGCACCGGGTCGATCCCCGGCGGCATCAACAAGCACCTGACCGTCGATGAACGCGACACGCTTAAGAAAGACGCCGATCAGATGGTGACGTGGTCGCAAGGCGCGGTCGATCTGATCCACAAACTGGCCCTGGATGGCGGCGAGGAATTCCGCGAATTCGGCCATTTCGAATCCAAGATGATGTCGCTGGTGCGGCCCGAAGACGGCGCGCTGGATTTCTATGGCGGCGTGCTGCGCGGCCGCAACGCCGACGGCAGCATCCTGTTCGACGGCGTATCCGACCAAAAGTACCACGATTTGATCCGTGAAGAGGTCAAGTCATGGAGCTATATGAAGTTCCCCTACCTGATCAGCGAAGGCAAGGAAGACGGCTGGTACAAAGTCGGCCCGCTGGCCCGCGTGCAAAATTGCGACTTCATCCCCAGCCCGCTGGCCGAAGCCGAACGCAAGACCTTCATCGCCGCGCGCGGCGGTGGAGTGTGGCACTCGCCCCTGGCCTATCACTGGGCGCGGATGATCGAAATGCTGCATTCCGCCGAAGTGATCCGCGACCTGCTGGACGATCCCGATCTGATGGAGGGCGAACTGACCCGCCACGGCGTGCGGGCCTCGGAAGGCGTCGGCATCATCGAGGCTCCGCGCGGCACCCTGATCCACCATTACCAAGTGGGCCACGACGATCTGGTCACCATGTGCAACCTGATCGTCAGCACCACCCACAACAACCAACCCATGAACGAGGCGGTGCGCCGCGTCGCCCGACGCTATCTGAACGGCCGCACCATCACCGAGGGCTTGCTGAACCATATCGAGGTCGCCATCCGCTGCTTCGACCCCTGCCTGTCCTGTGCCACCCACGCCTTGGGCAAAATGCCGCTGATCGTCGAACTGATCGACGCCGACGGCACTCTGGTCGATAAAATGGTCAAGAACGACTAGCCCATGGTCAAACCCACATGGCTGGTGTTCGGCATCGGCAATCCCAGCCGTGGCGATGACGCGCTGGGATCAACCCTGATCGAACGCCTGGAAGACTGGCTGGCCGACGACCTGTTGCGCGCGTCCCTTGCCGTCGAGGTCAACGCTCACACCGACTTTCAATGCCAGATCGAACACGCCTTGGACTTGAAAGACGTCGAAGTCGCCATCTTCCTCGACGCCGATGTCTCCTGCGATCCGCCCTTCGCCTTGACCGAAATTCAACCCCAAATGGATTCCAGCCACTCCACCCACGCCTTGTCCCCCCAATGCGTCATGTCCGTCGCCCAGCAACTGGGCCAACCCCTGCCCCGCGTCTGGACCCTGGCCATCCGGGGAAATTCGTTCGAGTTGGGCGACCCGCTCAGCCCGGAAGCGGCGGATAATCTGGACCGAGCATTCGATCACTTGATCGGGTGTCTGCGCGAGGGACGGGTTACTTAAGAAGCGAAGGGGCTTGCCCCTTCGCGCATCCCGGTTTTGCCACGATTTTTCGTCACTCTTTCTTTCGTCACCACCGGGCTTGACCCACGGGTGTCCGGTTTAAATTTCAAGCCCATTGGAGCACCATCTGATTGGGATTGTTTCTTGGTATTGGATCAGCCCCAATCAGTCTATCGATACGCTTTCTGTGCATGAGATTGGCCCG
>CAIYCT010000224.1 GCA_903924765.1 uncultured Rhodospirillaceae bacterium
GGTATGAAAATGAGTCGAAGTCGCATAGGTCTGCGGTGAATCCTCTAGGCTTTGTTCATGGTTTTCATATATAAAGTATGCGGTTATAGGAAATTTAGATGACGGCATATCCAGTTAGCGGCCAGGATTTCCGTGTAGGTTGGTTAAAGCGCCACAGCGTAGGCGGCTTATGACTAGCCAGAGGTATGTTGTTAAATTATAAGTATGGGGGATGCGCCATGAAAGTTCTCATTGCCGATGATCACGAGTTGTTTCGTGATGGATTGCGGCGCGTTCTCGAGCAATTGGAGGGCCCCCCCGATATCGTCGAGGCGGCGGATTTCACTCAGGCCTTCGACGTGGTTCAAAAAGAGAACGGCATCGATATCGTCCTGCTGGATCTGAACATGCCGGGAATAAATTGGGCAGAAGGCATCCGTCGGGTCAAGGATACGGTCGGCCCGCAGGTTCCGGTGGTGGTGCTGACGGCGGTGGAAGATCGGCATTCGGTGGTGCAGGCGGTCAATGCGGGCGCTGCGGGCTTTATTCCCAAAACCTCATCCAGCCGGGTGATGATGTCGGCGTTGAAACTGGTTCTATCGGGCGGCGTTTATCTGCCTCCGGCCTTGCTGGATACGGAAACCCTGATGGAAGTCGGTCGCCGCCCCACCTACAGTTCCGGTGACGGCACGGCGTTCCTGACCCCCCGTCAGCGCGAAGTCTTGACCCTGTTGGGGCAAGGCAAGTCCAACAAAGAGATCGCTCGGGTGCTGCAATTGGCCGAAGGAACGGTCAAGCTGCACGTCACCGCGATTTTGAAAGCGCTTAAGGTCAACAACCGAACGCGCGCCGTTGTGGTGGCCGCTCAGGTCGCTGGCAACGCCAATTCCGATCCGACCATTAGTTAAGCGCTCAAATTTCGGTTTTTAAATTTCGTAATTATCCACGCCGAAGCTGCTGTCCAGGTGGGGTGTGGACATGACCGAGCCAGCGAAGACGGTCAATCGCTTTGGCGCGATCTTCACGACGCTGCCCTCCTCGGGATTGACCGAAAGGTGCTCTTCGCGCGACAACTCGACTTCGAGGAAGGTGCCGTCAGGCAATTCCAATTCCGCCCGCACGATCGGGCCCAGAATCAAGGGGTGGCGGATTTTCGCCAGCTGAGCGTCCGCCCGCGAACTGGTCATGTCGATCTCGTGTGGGCGCAAGAAGACTACGGCGGGCCCATCGGGCAGACCGGGGGCGGGCCATGTCCAGCCGTGGGTGTGGGCTTCGCCCGATTTGATCTCGCCGTTCAGGCGATTGGCGTTGCCCAGGAATTGGAACACGAACGGGGTGGCTGGATGGTCATAGATCTCGGCGGGGCTGCCGATTTGTTCGATCTTGCCGCTGTTCATTACCACCACGGTGTCGGCCAATTCCAACGCCTCTTCCTGATCGTGGGTGACGAAGATGCTGGTCAGTCCCATTTCGTCATGCAGGCGGCGCAGCCAACGACGCAAATCTTTGCGCACTTGCGCATCCAGAGCGCCAAATGGTTCGTCCAACAAGAGCAGTCTGGGTTCTACCGCCAAGGCCCGGGCCAGAGCCACCCGCTGGCGCTGCCCGCCTGACAATTGCGACGGATACCGTTTGGCCAGACCGTTCAACTGCACCAGATTCAACAAGTCGGCGACCTTGGCTTCGATCTGTTCCTTGGCCAATCGGTTCTTGCCTTTGCGCACCTTCAACCCGAAGGCGATGTTGTCGGCAACCGTCATATGGCGGAACAAGGCATAATGCTGGAACACGAAGCCCACCTGGCGGTCTTTCGCCTTTAAGCCGTTGGCGTTGAGTCCGTCCAAAATCAAATCGCCTGAATCCGCTTCGTCGAGACCGGCGAAGATGCGCAATAGGGTGGTCTTGCCCGAACCGGACGGTCCCAGCAACGCCACCAAACGACCTTTTTCCACGTTGATCGTCACCCCGTCCAGGGCTTGAAACGTGCCGAATCGTTTGGAAATGGTTTTTGCCGTAATCATGTCTTCAACCTTAGAGTTAATGCCGGGACGACGCCAATTCGTCCCGATGCCACCATTCGAGGGCAGTTTTCAGAATAAGGGTCACCAACGCCAGCAGAGCCAAGATCGACGCGGCGGTAAATGCCCCGACGAAATCGTAGTCGTTATACAAAATCTCCACATGCAAGGGCAGGGTGTTGGTCAAACCGCGCACATGGCCCGAAACCACCGATACCGCCCCGAATTCCCCCATGGCCCGCGCATTGCACAACAGCACGCCATACAGCAGGCCCCAGCGCACGTTGGGCAAGGTGATCGACCAGAATGCCCTAAATCCGCCAGCGCCAAGGACCAAAGCGGCCTCTTCTTCGTCGCGGCCCTGCTCTTCCATCAACGGGATAAGCTCGCGGGCGACAAAGGGGAAGGTGACGAATACCGTGGCCAGCACCAGGCCGGGCAGGGCGAAGATGATCTTCATGTCGTGATCGATCAGCCAAGGTCCAAATAAGCCGCGCAAGCCAAACAGCAGCACAAAGATCAAGCCCGAGATGACCGGCGACACCGAGAACGGAATCTCGATCAACGACACCAGCAGGCTTTTGCCGGGAAACGTGAATTTGGTGATGGCCCAACTGGCGGACAACCCGAAAATCAGATTAAGGGGGACCGAGATCAAGGCGACAGTTAAGGTCAAGCGGATGGCCGACAGAGTGTCTTGGTTTTCGAGGGTGGCAATTGATCGGTCCACCCCCTTGGACAGAGCCTGGATGATGACCGTCGCCAAGGGCAGGACCAAAAACAGCGCCAGGACCAACAGCGCCAATAAAGTCAGGGTGATTTGAACCCAACGGGGTTCGCGCGTGGCGTTGGAAACGGACATGGTCACGGCGCTCCCGACCGGGATTTCCGGCTTATGATGTTGACGGCCAGCAGCAAGGTGAAGGATATGGCCAGCATGATTACGGCAATGGCCGCGGCGCCGTTGTAATCGTATTGCTCCAGCTTGGTGATGATCAACAACGGAGCGATCTCGGAAATGCCCGGCATGTTGCCCGCGATGAAGATGACCGATCCGTATTCGCCGACGGCGCGCGCCGTTGCCAAGGAAAATCCCGCCATCAAAGCCGGGCCCAAGGACGGCAGCAACACGTGGGCGAAGGTTTGCAGCCGCGACGCGCCCAACGAAGCTGCGGCCTCCTCGACGTCTCGATCAAGATCCTGCAAAATCGGTTCGACCGTACGCACCACGAAGGGAAGGCCGATAAAGGTCATGGCGATCACCACGCCGATGGGGGTGTAGGCGATTTTGATGCCCAAGGGCTCGAAAAATTGTCCAATCCATCCGTTCTTGGCGTAAAGCGCGGTGAGCGCGATGCCAGCCACGGCGGTGGGTAAGGCGAAAGGCAGATCGACCAAGGCATCGGCGATTTTGCGGCCGGGAAAGGAATAGCGAACCAACACCCAAGCGACCAGCAATCCCAGCACGGTGTCGAGAAAACCGGCCACCAGCGCGCCGACAAAGGAAAGGCGCAGCGCGGCTAGCACGCGCTTGTCGGTGATCAACGCGACCCATTGATCAAGGTTTAGGTTAAGAGCCTTCAACAGCAGGACGGATAGCGGGATCAGCACGATCAACGACAGGTAAAAAACCGTATAGCCGGCCGTCAGGCCAAAGCCAGGGATGATGCTGGGGGTACGCCAACGGTTAAGGGTGATCATTCAGGCTCCACTTTAGAATAAATCCCCGGCTGGTGCGCCGACATCGGCGAACCGACCGGGGCGCTTTGATTACCGTTTGGCGTACAGTTGGTCGAAGGTGCCGCCATCATTGAAATGTTCCGGTTGGGCCTTGCTCCAGCCGCCAAATTTCTGGTCGATGGTGAACAGCTTGATCTTGGGGAAATCCTTAGCGTACTTCTCGGCCACTTTGGGATCACGCGGGCGGAAGTGGTTCTTGGCTTCGATCTCTTGACCCTCGGGGCTGTAGAGGAAGGTCAAATAGGCTTCGGCCACTTTGCGGGTGCCGTGCTTGTCCACCACCTTGTCGACAATGGCGACCGGGGGTTCGGCCAGAATGGATTCCGACGGCACGACGATGTCGAAGTTATCGCCGAATTCTTGAATGACCAGACCGGCTTCGTTTTCCCACGCCAGCAAGACATCGCCCAATTCCCGCTGCGCGAACGAGGTGGTGGATCCGCGCGCGCCGGAATCGAGCACGGGAACATTGTGCAGCAAAGCAGTGATGTAGCCTTCAACTTTGGCTTTGTCGCCGTGATACTTGTCCTCGGCATAGCCCCAGGCGGCCAGATAGTTCCAGCGTGCGCCACCGGATGTTTTGGGGTTGGGGGTGATAACCTCGACGCCCGGCTTCACCAGGTCGTCCCAATCCTTGATGCCCTTGGGGTTGCCCTTGCGAACCAAGAAAATGATGGTCGAGGTATAAGGCGTGCTGTTGTTGGCAAAATGGGACTGCCATTTGGGGGCCACCAACCCGCCGTTTTGCACCAAGGCGTCGATGTCGCCAGCCAGCCCCAATGTCACCACATCGGCCTCAAGCCCATCGATGACCGAGCGGGCTTGCTTGCCCGAGCCGCCATGGGATTGGTTGATGGTAACGGTCTGGCCGGTCTTGGCCTTCCAATCCTTGGCGAAGGCATCGTTGATCCGCTGGTACAGCTCACGCGTCGGGTCGTAGGACACGTTCAACAGCGTCACGGAATCCGCAGCCTGGGTTTTGGCTGCAATGCCCAGAACCAAGGCCGATGCAACCAGGGAAACGATAATCTTATTCATGATGCCTTCCTCTAACAGAATTGATCCTGCCATCATGGATGATCACTGTCTACAAGTCTATATCTTTATAGAATTATCGAATAAATCTGTGTTTCCGTCTTTCCCACCCTTGTGGCAAAGACGGAAAAGTGAAAATTGGGTTAATCCTTCTTTGGCGGCTTGGGCAGGTCCAGTTTCAGGTGCAGTTCTTTCAATCGGATGGCGTCCACTTCGGCGGGCGCGCCCATAAGCAAATCCTGGGCTTGTTGATTCATTGGGAACAAAATCACTTCGCGGATGTTGGGTTCGTCGGCCAGCAGCATGACGATGCGGTCGATGCCCGGGGCCGATCCGCCGTGCGGCGGGGCGCCGAAACGGAAGGCGTTAAGCATGCCGCCGAAATGATCTTCCACATGCTGGGCGGAATAACCGGCGATCCCGAAGGCCTTGATCATGATTTCGGGGCTATGGTTGCGGATGGCTCCCGACGACAGTTCGATGCCGTTGCAGATGATGTCGTATTGGAAGGCCTTGATGTCGAGCTGGTTCATGGTTTCCAACGCCTCCATCCCGCCTTGTGGCATAGAGAAGGGGTTGTGGCTGAATTCAATCTGCCCCGTTTCTTCGTTCATTTCGTACATGGGGAAGTCTACGGTCCAGCAGAACTTGAACACGTCTTTTTCATACAGATCCAAATCGGTGCCGACGCGGATACGGACCTTGCCCGCGAATTTGGCGGCCTCGTCTTTTTTGGCGCAGGCAAAGAACACGGCGTCGCCGTCTTTGGCTCCAACCGCCTCCTTGATGGCGGCGACCCGGTCAGCTTCCAAATTCTTGGCGATGGGGCCCTTGGGACCGTCAACGGCGTATTGGATATAGCCCAAGCCGCCAGCGCCTTCCTCGCGCGCCCATTCATTTAGCTTGTCAAACCAGGCGCGCGGCTGCGTGGCCCCGCCCGGCGCGGGGATGGCGCGGACCACCGCTCCGGCCGCCACCGACTTGGCGAACAAGCCGAAACCACCGTCCTTGAAATGTTCGGTCACGTCCGAGATCACCAGGGGATTGCGCAGATCGGGCTTGTCCGAGCCGTATTTAAGCATGGACTCGTCATAGGCGATGCGTGGGAACGGATAGGGTGTCACTGCCCGGCCTTTGCCGAATTCTTCGAACACGCCATGCAAAACCGGCTCGATGGCGTTGAACACGTCGTCTTGGGTGACGTAGCTCATCTCGAAATCCAGCTGATAGAATTCGCCCGGCGAGCGGTCGGCACGGCCCGCTTCGTCGCGGAAGCATGGAGCCACCTGGAAATATTTGTCGAACCCGGCCACCATCAGCAA
>CAIYCT010000225.1 GCA_903924765.1 uncultured Rhodospirillaceae bacterium
CACACCAAACCGCAGCACCGAGCGCGAGGAAAAATCGATTCCGGCCTTGCAGCGCGGCTCGTCATGCAGGAAGTGAAAGGCCATGCCCAACAGCAAACCGAACAACATCACCGGCGCGCCGTAATGCTGCGACAACCACGAGGCCGCCAGTCCGATGGTAATCGCCACCAAAAAACCCGGATACAAAGCGTGCAGCTTATCGCCCCAGGGCAGCCGTTTGAAAATGCTGGTCTCGTCTGGGGGCGGAGGAGAATGGATCCCTTCGAAACTATCCAGGGAAAGATGCTGAAGCGAAGACTTGTCGTGCATGAAACAGACGCCCCTTAAAGTGGTGGCGACTTTAGCGCCTTCCAAACTGATAAAGGAATATGGACGTCTCTTACAGAGGAAAAACCAATGTTTCGGTCCAGGGGAGATTGGCTAAGGCTCGCCCAGCCGCCATGCTCTTGCCTTCATCTCCCTGGGACTCTATATAGGGTATAGCAACAAAAATACTGAAGAGCCAATGAACGTCCATTTCAAGATTAATGATATCGTCATTCCCGCCGCCGAGATTTTCGACCCCTTCATCAAGGCGGTGGTGGATAAATTTGGCGATGCGGGCATCGACCCCGAGCTGCTTAAAGAAGTGATCGAGCAATTGCAGGGCATCGAGGCCGATCGACAGGTCAGCCCTGCCGCCGCCGTGAAATTGCAGGAATATGCCACCTATTTCTGCGCGCTGGCGATGATGAAGAATGTCACGGAAGCTCAGTTCGTGCTGACCGACGAAATCGAGATCGACGTTTTCTAAAGGCGCAAAGTCAAACAGCACAAAGGAGAAGAGGATGTCCCAGTCGGAGAATGCGGTGGAAGACCTGTATCAGGAGTTGGAAAAAACGGCGAGACAGGAATTCCAAAATTTCAAGGATCTCTGCGCGCCTTGCGCCGATCTCATGAAGTTGGGCGCCCTGCCGCTGTTGCAGCATAAGTTCAAATTCATGGGCAACCAGATCGCCATCAACGCTTTTTCCCGTACCGACGGGCTTAAGAACGCGGGCATTTTCGAGGATCAGAAGTTCGGGCTGGACTATGTTGTTCAGTTCCTGTGGCACGGCCTTGGCTTTACCCACGACCTGAACCTTGCCGACAACGCCGACACCAATTCGAAGGGCGAGAAATTCGAATTGACCAAAACGCAGAAGCTGTTGACCACGCTGGCGCTGTCCCTGAACGTCGAGGGCAGTCCTCTGTTCGGCATTCCCGGCATCGTCGATCATTTCGTGTCCAGCGTGGCGATGCGGGAACAATGGGAAAACGTGCGGAACGTTCTGAGCTGACGGGCACTTAATCGTCGTCAAGTCCGGGCATGATGAAAGAGGGAGGCGACCCAATTGGATCGCAATCCGCTCTAGCGCTTTCTTGTTCAAGATACGCTCTGGTCATCGCAAATCCTCGCGATAAAGGCGTCGATCTCTTTAAGGAGCGACTGCGCATCCTGTGTTAGCCCGCCAGCAGCACCCAGCACTCGGGTGGCTTCTTGACCGGTTTGGCTCGCCGCCTGTGAAAATCCATCAATTTCAGTCGAGACCTTGCGTGTGCTGTCAGCGACCTGGGAGAGGTTAACGACGATGTCTTGAATGGATGCCGCTTGGTCATCGACCCGTGAGACCACCTGAGAGGAAATTTCCTGCATCCTTATGATGATGGCGTTTACCTTCTGGAGAGCGGTTTCGGCGGCGCTCGCCTCCCCCTGAATTTCCTGGATTTGCCCACCAATCTCTGTCGTCGCCTTGTTGGTTTGCTTGGCCAGGTTGTTGACCTCGCCAGCGACGACGCCGAATCCCTTGCCAGCTTCGCCAGCCCGCGCGGCTTCGATGGTTGCGTTCAGGGCAAGGAGATTGGTCAAGTCGGCAATGGACCGGATCAGATCGATGACCATGCTGATGTCTTGTACCGATTGGGACAAATTGTTCATGGTCCCGTTTGTCTGCACGGTCTCATCGACGGCCTCGCGGGCAATGGAGGACGACTCGGTTGCGCAACGGCCGATCTCGGTGGTTGATACCGCCAAACCGTCCGTCGTCTTCGAGATGGCATCGACGTTCACCAGAGCTTGGCGAATTGCCGCCGTGACGGAAACGGCATGGTGGCTGGTCGTTTCAGAATTGGCGAACAAGACTTTAGCGGACTGCTCCAGTTGGGCCGCCGCATTCGCCACCGTGGTGACGACGGTGCCGAGACTGTCTCGCATTTCCGTGGCCAGCAGTTTTCGCTCTTCATGGCGCGCCTTGCGGGCCTCGCGATCCATGGCAAGCCGTTCGGTTTGTAATCGCTGGACCTCTTGGGCGTCTTTTTTAAAGACCTCGACCGTGCGCGCCATCATGCCAATTTCGTCTTTGCGCACCGTTCCCGATACTTCGACCGACATGTCTCGTTCGGCTAATCGCTGCATGGTGATCGTTAGTGAATTGACGGGGCGAACAATGCCCCGTGTCAATAAGAACGCCAAAGCGGAGCCCGCGATTAGACCAAGCAG
>CAIYCT010000226.1 GCA_903924765.1 uncultured Rhodospirillaceae bacterium
AGCGACAGCCCCCACCAACAGCCCGGTGTGGCGCAGCGGCTCCAGTTGAGTATAGACCGAATAGGCCAGACCGCGTTTCTCCCGCACTTCCTCGGTCAACCACGACGAGAACCCGCCGCCGCCCAAAATATAATTCATCACCAAGGCGGGAAACCAATCTGGATCGTCGCGCTTAAGGCCGGGTTTGCCAAAAATGGCGATGCTTTGTGGAATATTTTGCTTAATGACGACGACGCCAAACTGCGAGGCGGGGACCACGTCGGCGATGGTGGTGCCTTGATGGCGGGGGGGCAAACCACCGAACAGACGATCAAGGATGGGGCCCAATTGCTCGGGCGTGATATCGCCAGTCACGCCGATGGTTAGGGAGTCGCGGGTCAGCGTCCGGCTGACATAGCCTTTCAGGTCCGCCTTGGTTACGGCCTTGACCGAGCCCTCGTTACCATCTGATTCCAGGCCGTAGGGGTGAGAGGGAAACATCCGCCGGAACCATTCCTTGGCGGCGATGGCATCGGGGTCCTGGCGGTTATGGGACAACTCGACCAAGGTTTGCGCTTTGATTCGGTCGATGGCTTCGGCGTCAAAGCGGGGTTGGGTCAGCGACAGACGGAACAGCTCGAACGCTTCGTCCCGATGGGGAGTCAGGGTCTTGAGGTGACCGCGGAAATTATCCTTGCCGCTGTCGAAAGACAGTTCAATGGCTAAATCCTCAATCTTGGCCTGAAAGGCTTGCGAAGGCAGCGGACCGGCGCCTTCGTCAAGCAAAGCCGCTGTCAATGCCGACAGCCCTAAGCGATTGGAAGGGTCCGCTGATGCGCCGCCCGCGAACGACACTTCCATGTCAATGATGGGGTTGAGGTGATCTTGAACCAACCACGCCTCAATGCCGCCAGGACTGACCACCCGTTCCACCGTAACGGCCTGGGCAGGAAGCGCGAACAGCAGCGCAGTTAGGCAAAGCAGAAAACGCCGCATCATCGTTCCTCCCGGCTGGGGATCAGCGACGGGACAGGACCGGTTTCAGTCGCCCCTTTGCTATGGTCGGGCAGCAAGTAACCAGTAACAGAGCGAGTACGGTCCAAAACGCGGTGGGCGGCTTGGTTGACTTGCTCGACGGTGACCGCTTGGATCGTATCGGGCCAGTTTTCCACATCGTCCACAGTCAGTCCGGTGGCCAGAGCCGATCCGATGATGCGGGCACCGGTTTGGACTGAATCGCGCTGATAGGCGGTGCCGACGGTCAGCCGGTCTTTGGCTTTTTGCACCTCGTCGGCGGTGGCGCCCTTGTCCAAGATCAAAGCGATTTGGTCGTCCAATTGTTTTTGAATCGTCTCGATGGCAACCCCATTGCGGGGGATGACCGAGAAGCCGAAGGTGGAATAATCCACGGCGACCGGGTCGTACCAAGCGGCGGCGGCGGCGGCGGATTTGCGCTTCAGAACCAGATCCATGTTCAGTCGGCTGGAGCTGCCGCCGCCCAAAATTTCGGCCAGCACTTCAATCGCCGGCGTGCTGTCCTTGGTGCCCAAGACAGCATCGCCATAATGAGCGCTTGGGGCCAAATACAGGCGGGTCAGCCGGGGTTGCTCGACGCGCGGGTCTTTCAGCGTGACCAGCCGTTCGGTGTGTTGGACCGGTTCGGTCAGGCGAGTGCGAACCGGAATGTCGGCTTTGGGAATGGGGCCGAACCATTTTTCCGCCAGTTCGCGCACATGGGCCGGGTCCACGTCGCCAGCCACCACCAAAATGGCGTTGTTGGGGGCGTACCAGCGGCCATAGAAATCAAAGGCGTCCTGACGATTAAGGCCAGCAATTTCTTGGGCCCAGCCGATGATGGGGCGGTGATAGGGATGATTTTGGAACAGGGTCGCTTCCATGCTTTCGGACAGCAACGCCGATGGGTTGTTGTCGGTGCGCGAGCGGCGCTCTTCCATCACCACCTGCAACTCGGTCTCGACGTTGTGCTCGTCCAGAACCAAATTGCGCATGCGGTCGGATTCCAGCTTCATGGCCAAGTCCAATTGATCGGAGGCCAAGTTCTGATAATAGGCGGTGTAGTCGGTAGAGGTAAAAGCGTTGTCGCGCCCGCCAACCCGCGCGATGATCTTGGAGAATTGCACCACCGCGATGGTGTGGGTGCCTTTAAACATCAGATGTTCCAGGAAATGAGCAATGCCGCTCTTGCCCAACGGCTCGTCGGCCGAACCGACGCGGTACCACACCATTTGCGTGACGATGGCGCTACGATGGTTTTCCACCACCACCACCTGAAGGCCGTTATCCAGCGTGTAGGTGGTGGGGCTGAACATCTTGGCATTGGCCTCGCCGCTGCCCAGCAGGAACAGACCAAGACCAGTCAGGAGCGTTTGAAAAAAGATCAGGGCGTATCGGCGGGCCACATCAGCCATTCCATCAAGCCTCTCATAAAGCTGGAGCTTGGGCCAGAACCTGCGCTGGAATTAACCGCTTGGGGCGGTTGCGCATCCGAGCTACCGTTCGACTTGCCGCGCGATCCGTGCAGGCGTTGATCCTCATCCGTGGGGTCGATCATCTCGCCAGGCTTGGGCTTCCAGAACATCACCTTTTCAGTGAAGCTTTGGTCAGTCTTGGCCTGGGCCAAGGATTCTTTGTCGACCAAATCACGGATATCTTTGCGCGCGGAATCCACCCCGGCCCGCTTCAACAAGGCAATATCGCTGCTGTCGCGCCCGACGGTGGCGACCGCTTGGATTTTGCCTGTTCCCAGCAAGGCCGATTTTGCTTGATCGCTGGGGGTTCCTTCTTGCGGGCGGACCATGCCGGGAGCCGGAGGACGCAACGTGAAATCAGGCGGCATGGACAGCGGAGCCCGCTGAATAATCTGGAATTCGTCAGGCGCCGATTTCTCGTAGCCAACGGCTCGGCGCGCATCCTGGCACGCGGGAAGGGCGGAACACAGGGCCAGCACAAGTAGAGATCGGGAATAAGCGGACGTTGTCATGGTGCCTCTTTATAGGACGAACCGGGGCGTTTGAATAGTGATTCCAAAATAAGCAGACCAGCACCAACTGTTATCGCGGAATCGGCCAGATTGAAAGCGGGGAAGTACCAATCCCCCCAATGGAAATACAGGAAATCAGCGACAGCTCCAAAACGAATCCGATCAATGGCGTTTCCGATGGCGCCTCCGGCGATAAATCCTAGGGCGATCACCAACAATTTGTTCTGAGCTCGGCTCATCCACGCCAGCAACACTATCGACACCAGCGCGGCCAAGGCGGTAAATCCCCAGCCCACCCAGTTGGCGGCTTGATTCATGAACCCGAACGACGCGCCACGATTCCAGGCCATCACCAGCATGAAGAACGGGGTCACATCCACCGGCGTCGCGCCATAGAACGGGGTGTCGGTCATGCCTTCGGGCCGCATGAATCGTTCGATCCGCCATTTGGACAGCTGATCCAGAATGGCGACAAGCACTGTGATGGGAAGGCCGATCCGCAGCATCAAGCGCCAACCGCGTCATGGCAGCGGTGACACAAACCTTGGGTGGCGACTTCCGGCAGCACCTTCCAACAGCGGGGGCATTTGTCGCCCTCGGCCAAGTGGAAGCGGGCGTGGGTCGCGGCCCCCTGTACGATTTTCAGGTCCGAGGTCACGCAGATTTCAGCCCAATCCACATCAGCCAGGTTGGCATGCCATTCCGGTGGCAAGGTCATAACCGGGGCTGCTTCCAGGCTGGAGCCGATGGTCTTGGCCTTGCGCTCCACTTCCAGACTTTCGGTGACATCTTTGCGGAAGAGGCGGATTTGCGCCCATTTGGCGGCCAGGGTCTGATTGCGCCAAGCGTCGGGAATGGTCGGGAATTGTTCCAGATGCACCGACTGTCCGGGATGGGCGTAGCTCCACGCCTCCTCGGCGGTGAAAACCAAGAAGGGCGCCAGCCATTTGCAAAGGGTGTCGAGCAAAATGGAAAACACCGTGCGGGCGGCGCGCCGACGGGGCGAGTCCGGTTTGTCGCAATACAGCGAATCCTTGCGGACGTCGAAATAGAAGGCCGACAAATCCACCGAGCAGAAGGTATGCAGGTCGGCGAACCAGGAATGGAATTGATACCTGGCGAAAGCGTCCTTGCGCGATTGCTCCATCTCATGCAGGCGATGCAACACCCAGCGTTCCAACTCGGGCATCTGGTCGTAGGCGACCGTCTCGGACTCGGTAAATCCATCCAGCGCGCCCAACAGATAGCGCAACGTGTTGCGCAGGCGGCGGTAGACGTCCACCTGGGTTTTCAGCACTTGCGGTCCCACGCGCAAATCTTCGGAATAATCCGATCCGGTCACCCACAGACGCAGGATATCGGCCCCCAGAGTGGCGATCACTTCTTGCGGCTCGACGCCGTTGCCCGAGGATTTGGACATCTTGTAGCCCTGCTCGTCCAGCAGAAAACCGTGGGTCAGGATCGTGTCGTACGGCGCGCGTCCTCGGGTGCCGCAGCCTTCCAGCAGCGAGGATTGGAACCAGCCGCGATGCTGATCAGACCCTTCCAGATACAAATCGGCGGGCCATTTCAGATCCCATTGGCCGCTTTCCAGCACAAAGGCGTGGGTGCAGCCGGAATCGAACCACACATCCAGCACGTCGAACACTTGCTCGTAATCGTCGGGATCGCGGTCGGGTCCCAAAAAGTCCGAAGCCGGGCGAATGTACCAAGCATCCGCGCCTTCTTGTTGGAACGCCGCGATCACTCGGTCGAGCACCGCTTGGTCGCGCAAGGGCTGTCCGGTTTTCTTGTCTACGAACACCGTGATGGGCACGCCCCAGGCGCGCTGGCGCGACACGCACCAATCGGGGCGCCCGTCCACCATGGAGCCGATGCGGTTGCGGCCCTGGTCGGGGTGGAACGCGGTGTCTTTGATGGCGTGCAGCGCCTTTTCGCGCAAGCCGGTTTTCTCCATGGAGATGAACCATTGCGCGGTGTTGCGATAGATCAGCGGCGCTTTCGAGCGCCACGAATGGGGATAGGAATGCTCCAGCTTGCCATGGGCCAGCAAGGCATGGCAAAGCTGCATGGCCTCGATCATCGGCTTGGCTACCGGCGAGTAATACTTGCCGTTCTTGCCCTGGTTCAGCACCTGTTGACTGGCGAAGATCGCCACGTGCGGGTAATAGGTTCCGTCCGGTTGAACGGTGTCGGGCACGGCGACGTTGTTGGCTTGGCAGACCAGCCAATCGTCCTCGCCATGGCCGGGGGCAAGATGGACGAAGCCGGTGCCGTCATCATCGGTGACGTAATCGCCGGACAGCAAAGGCACAGGGAAGTCATAGCCGTTATTGGCGTCGGGGTGGCGCTTCAACGGATGCTCGCACACGGTACCGGCCAGACGTTCGCCCAGCAGGGGTTGTCCGATCACCGCGCTGGTAAACAGTTTCGGCTTCTTGACGTCGCCGCCATGTTCCAGCGCCGCCCATAATTTCTCGGCAACCAGCAGACGTTCGCCGACCTTGACTCCACAGTCGGGCGACAACACCTCGGTCACTTCGATCAGCACATACTCGATGGCGGGGCCGAATGCGACGGCGCGGTTGCCGGGCAGGGTCCAGGGCGTGGTGGTCCAGATCACCACCTTGGCGCCGTTTAGGTCGGGCAGCGAGGAGTGGACAATGGGGAACTTCACCCAGATGGTGACGCTGGTATGGTCGTGATATTCCACTTCCGCCTCGGCCAGGGCGGTTTTTTCCACCACCGACCACATCACCGGCTTGGCGCCGCGATACAGCGAGCCATCCATCAGGAACTTGCCCAGTTCTGCGGCGATGACGGCTTCGGCCTTGAAATCCATGGTCAGATAGGGATGGTCCCAATCGCCCAGAATGCCCAGCCGTTTGAATTCTTCCCGTTGCACGTCGATCCAGTGGGCGGCGAAGTCGCGGCATTCCTTGCGGAATTCCACCACATCCACTTGATCCTTGTCCTTGCCGTCGGCGCGGTATTTTTCCTCGATTTTCCATTCGATGGGCAGGCCATGGCAATCCCAGCCGGGAACGTAATGGGCATCCTTGCCGTCCATCTGGCGGGTGCGAACGATGATATCCTTCAGAATCTTGTTCAGCGCGTGACCCAGGTGAAGGTTGCCGTTGGCGTAAGGCGGGCCGTCATGCAACACGAATTTGTCGCGGCCCTTGGAGCGTTCGCGCACGGTCTGAAACAATTCCGCCCATTGGGTCAGCAATTTGGGCTCCAGATCGGGCAGGCCGCCCTTCATGGGAAACTCGGTGGTGGGAAGAAATACGCTGTTTTTATAGTCGGTCATTTGTTTGCCAGTAAGGTGCGAGCCGTTTGAGCGTCGAGAGTGATCTGTTTTTGCAAGTCGTCAATACCGGAAAATTTGCGCTCTGGCCGAATAAAATCCAACATTTGCACTCGGACGTGACGGCCGTAAAGATCACCGGAATAATCCAGAATGTGAACTTCGAGCAACTCATCCTTCTTATCGAAGGTGGGACGATGGCCGAAATTGGCCACGCCATTCAACCATTGGACGGGAGTGCCGGGCTCCAAGCCCACCCGCACCGCATAGACTCCGGTGGCGGGACGCAAATAATCCTCTAACCCCAGATTGGCGGTGGGAAAGCCGATAGTGCGCCCGCGTTTATCGCCATGTTCGACCCGGGACTCGATCTCCCACGGGCGGCCCAACAGGCGGGCGGCGTCTTGGGGGCGACCTTGTTGCAAATAGTCGCGGATGGCGGTCGAGGAATAGATTTGGCCGTCGGTGCCGGTGACGACGGGGACTACCATCACCTCGAAGCCCAATTGCTTGCCCATTTGACGCAAGAACTCGGGATTGCCCTGGCGCTTTTGTCCGAACACATAGTCGTGCCCGACCACCACGCCCTTGACGCCCAGATGGCCGACCAGCAAATCGGCAATGAAGTCGTGGGCGCTATGGGCGGCGAAGGCGGCGTCGAAATGCTGCATCAGGCACAAATCAGCGCCCAGTTTTTCGATCAAGCGGGTTTTGACCAGGAACGGGGTCAAGCGGAATGGCGGCAGATCCGGTTGGAACAAAAGCCTGGGATGGGGCTCGAACGTCATGACGGCGAAGATGGCGTCCAAGGAGCGGGCCATCTGACCGGCGTGATGGATCACCGCCTGGTGGCCCAGATGAAGGCCGTCGAAATTACCCAGCGCCACCACGCATCCCTTGGGGGCTGGGCCGAACTCGCTGAAATGCCTGATCACGCGCATGGCAGATCCTCGGTCAAGGACGCGATGCCTTTTCGGGCCAATTCGTCGGCCCGTTCGTTCTCTGGGTGACCGGCATGGCCCTTGACCCATTGCCAGTCGATGGAATGCTTCAGGGCTGCCTGCTCCAGCCGCTTCCACAAATCGTCGTTTTTAACCGGTTTTTTGTCGGCGGTTTTCCAGCCGCGAGCTTTCCATCCCGGCAGCCATTGGGTGATGCCCTTCTGCACATAGGTGCTGTCGGTATAGAGAACCACCTTGCATGGGCGCTTCAATTCTTCCAGTCCACGAATGGCGGCCATCAGTTCCATGCGGTTGTTGGTGGTCAAAGTTTCGCTGCCCAACAATTCCTTGTCGCGGCCTTTCCAGCGCAAGATCGCGCCCCAGCCGCCGGGACCGGGATTGCCGCTGCACGCGCCGTCGGTAAAGATCTCGACGGTTGATTCAGATTTTAAATTTTTGGCCATGACGGAGGGGGGGCTCATTCTAGTCCATAGTCTCTGGGGCAAACCCATAAGCTCCCAACCCATACGCATTAGGACCGCTGACGCTTTGATGGAAGCGCAGTTTGCGTACATATTCCAAGGGGTCCTTGCGTTTGACCAAAGCCCCTTCGGGCGTGTTGAGCCAATCGTAGGTTCGGGTCAGCAAGAACCGCAGGGCGGCGCCACGGGCCAGCAACGGCAGGGCGTTGATCTCGTCCACGGACAGTGGCCGCACCTGCGCGTAGGCGGCGATCATCATTCGCGCCTTGGTGACGTTGAAGCTGCCATCGGGTTCGAAGCACCATGCGTTGAGGCAGATGGCAAGGTCGTAGACCAGGATGTCGTTGCAGGCGAAATAGAAATCGATCAAGCCGGACAGGCGTTCACTGCGTCCGCCTTTGTCGTGCAAATAAAACACGTTGTCGGGAAACAAATCCGCATGGATCACGCCGGTGGGAAGGGAATCGGGCCAGGACTTTTCCAGATGGGCCAATTCGGCGGCGATGGTTTGACTTAAGCCCGGCAGAATGGAATCGGCGTTGCCGTCGATGGAGTGGGCCATGGCGCTCCACCCCGCCACCGACAGGGAATTGGCGCGGAACAGGGGAAAGTCGGCTCCGGCCAAATGCATCTTGGCCATGGCGCGGGCTAATTCCTGGCAATGGGCCAAAACGATTTGCCGAGGCCAGCGGCCTTGCAGAAAGGTGACGATGGCGGCGGGCTTGCCGCTTAAGCTTCTCAACGCCACGCCGTCGCGACCATGCAGTGGCGTCGGGCAGTCGACGCCACGGGCCGCCAAATGATCCATCAGGCTCAAAAAAAACGGCAGATCCTCGGCCTTGGTCCGCTTCTCGTACAAGGTCAGGATATAAACGCCTCGATCGGTTTGCAGCAAATAATTGGAATTCTCGACGCCCTCGGCGATGCCTTTCAAGGACGAGGCTTCGCCGATGTCGTAACCGGCGATGAATGCATCCAAATCCTGATCGGCAACCTCGGTGTAAACCGCCATTAGTTGATCAGTTCGATGGCGGGGATGACGTCTTCTCCGGACAAGGTCGGGGGCAGTTTGAAGGCGATGGTTTCGTCGGTGACCTTGACTTCCTCGATGGTGACTTCGAACCGTTCGCGGGCGGCGGCGATGACTTCGCTGACCAGCAATTCGGGGGCGGACGCGCCAGCGGTGATGCCCAATCGGGTCACGCCTTCAACGATGCTCCAATCCAGCTCTTCGGCACGCTGAACCATGACCGCGCGGGGGCAACCGGCCCGGGCCGCCACTTCCACCAAGCGGCGAGAATTGGACGAGTTGGGCGCGCCAATGACGATCATCGCCTCGCACACCGGGGCCATGACCTTGACCGCCGCCTGGCGGTTGGTGGTGGCGTAGCAGATGTCTTCCTTGCGTGGGCCGACGATGTTGGGCCAGCGCTTCTTCAAGGCGGCGATGACCTCGGACGCCTCGTCAACCGACAAGGTGGTTTGGGTGATGAAAGCCAAGCGCTTGGGATCACGCACTTCGACCTTGGCCACTTGCTCTTCGTCTTCCACCAAAATCATGATGCCGTCGGGAACTTGGCCCAAGGTGCCGATCACTTCCGGGTGTCCGGCATGGCCGATCATGATGATCTGACGACCGGCCTCGTAATGCATTTCGGCCTCGCGGTGAACTTTGGTCACCAGCGGGCAGGTGGCGTCCAGGAACACCATCTTGCGGCGTTCGGCTTCGGACGGGACCGTCTTGGGCACGCCATGGGCGGAGAACACAACCGGACGGTCATCGGGCACTTCGTCCAATTCGTCGACGAACACGGCCCCTTTTTGTTTTAAGGATTCGACCACAAACTGATTGTGGACGATCTCGTGGCGCACATAGACCGGCGCGCCATACAATTCGATGGATCGTTCGACAATGTGAATGGCGCGGTCGACTCCGGCACAAAAGCCGCGGGGACTGGCGAGGACAATGGTGAGCGGCGTCATAATCCGGTGCTCCTAAAAAAACAAAGCCTAAAGAACTTGGTAGAGTGTTCTTGACATTGAACACTTAGCAGATATCGTCCCGGCAATGAAATATGCAACCACGATTTCCAAACAAATTCGTGCGCTGGCCCAGGTCGTTCTGGTCCTGACCCCGGTGGCCGCCTGCACGCCGACCTCGTATTTGCCGCCGTGTCCCAACGTTTTCGCCTTGGCCGACGCACGCCAATTCGACCGTTTCCGGTCCGGCGGCAAAGGGACCGCCGACATCGACTTCGCCGTCAAACTGGACGAGTGGTCAGGATCGTGCAGCTATAAACAAAACGGCGAGGTCTGGGATGTGACCGTGGATGTCGTGCCCACTTTCATTGTCAAGCGCGGTCCAGCCAACGCCAATGGCGGCGCGCAGTACCAATATTTCGCGGCGATTCCGGCGCTATTCCCCAAGCCCGAGGGCAAGCAAACGGCATGGGCGACAATCCAGTTTCCTGAAGGTGTTAATACAGTCCAAGTGGTCGGCGACGCCTTGGAAGTGACCTTCCCGATCCGCAGCAACGAGGTCGTCGATGCCTATACCGTCTATCTGGGCCTGCAAATGACCCCGGAAGAAATCGCCCGCAACCGTCGGGACAAATAAGGTGGCGTATAAAGACTGCTCCGGCTTGGTCCAAGCGGTTCTCGATGAAGTGGAGCGGTCGGGAAGACGCCGCGTTTTATTGTCCGGCAGCCTTAGTCCCGACACATTGAAAATTTTGACCGACCGGCTTGGGCATTTGGATTGTAATGATCCAGACCCCGATCCGCTGGGATTCGAAAATCTGGTCAGTCTGGTTTCGCCCGATATGGCGTGCGTTGTTTTTCAAAATCCCGGCTATTTCGGAACCGTCCGCGACCTGACCGCTTTGGTCAGCGAATGCCGCGAATGGGACGTGCCGCTGTTGATTCTAAACTCGGCTACCCGCACCGAACCTGACGTCCGCGCTTCGTCGCTGGTGACCAGCCTTGGGCGAATTGCGGGCATCCGAGTGATCACCGACCGTTTCATTGACCGGTTTTCGATCCATTTGGGCGACGGCGTGGACAGCGCCGATATCTTGGATTTCTTGCGCAAAAGAGGCATCGAATCGTGCGAGGCGGTTGCCCTGTCCTATCCCTCTTATCCCGAGTTGCGGCCGGTGTTGATCGTCAATGCCGCCCATCAGAATGACAGTCTGATTAAAGCGTTGCGCGACGCTCTTGCTCTTCACGCAAAGCAAGGATAAGGTAACCACAAGATTTTCGCGTAATTTCGTTAG
>CAIYCT010000227.1 GCA_903924765.1 uncultured Rhodospirillaceae bacterium
CGAGCATTTCAAGCGCTTGAAATCAGATCCCAACGCCGGTTTGGTCCTGTCGAGCCCCCAAATCGGTCGCGTCCTTAAAAAATGGGATATGGTTTTGTTGCGCAGACTCGTTCGGGCTGATGGAAGCTTCGCCGGGGCAATCGCCGCTCCCATTCCGTTAGAGGCGTTGAACGCTGTTCTGTCTAAGGTGGATGTCGGCCCGGGAGGAGCGGTCGGTCTTGGCTCCAAGAACGGATTCATTCTGCATTACCGACCGGAAAAACCGTTTGATGAAAGCTATATTGGCGTCAAGCTTTTCTCGGACGAGCTACAGGCAATGATCGACGGCAATGTCGCCGAAGGGTTTTATCGCACTTTTTCCAAACTGGATCATGTCAACAGGCTTTATGTCTATAGCCAGATTCCCAATTTGCCGTTGTTTTTGAATGTGGGCGAAGCGGATGAAACCATCTATCGGGATTGGCGCAAGCAAGCCTATGTGTTGGTCTCGTTACTGGCGTTGTTTGTTGCGGTTTCGGTCATTTCCATTTTGTCATGGTACCGCGATTGGCTTCATAGCGCTCGCTTGTTGGAGGTCGAGAAGCAGACTACGAATTCATACGCCAAGGATCTGGAAAACAAGAATCAAGAACTGCAAATCAGTCAGGCCAATTTGCAGCGATTGACGCGTCTGTATTCCGCCATCAGCCAGACCAATCAAATCATGGTTCAGACCATGGACCTCGACACGCTTTATAACAATATCTGCCAAGTCGCGGTTGAGTCTGGCGGCATGAAGATGGCGTGGGTCGGGACCTTGGATCATGCGGCCAAACGAGTCTTGTCCGTCGCCTGTTATGGTGACGCCTGCCAGTATGTTGCCCAACTGGAAATATCTTTGGATTCCAACGACCCCAAGGGCAATGGCCCATCGGGCATTGCTGTGCGCGAAGGGCGTGCCGTGTGGTGTCAGGATTTCATGAACGATAAGGCCTTGGAGCCATGGTGGGATCTTGGCAAAAATTATAGTTTGCGGTCTTCGGGGTCGGTTCCGTTGCTCCGCCGGGGCGAGGTGATCGGGCTTTTGGTGGTTTATTCCGATGTGCCCGCGGCCTTTGACGATGCGGCGCAAAAACTGCTGCTGGAAATGGCGTTGGATATTGGCAAGGGATTAGACCGTTTCGCCAGCGAGGCCGAACGAATCATTGCCGAGCGTCATTTGGAAAACGAACGCCTGTTGCTGAAATCCATCCTGCAGACCATTCCCGATCTGGTCTGGCTGAAGGGGGTGGATGGCGTAATCCGTATATGCAATGACAATTACTTGAAAATGAAGGGCTTGACCGAAGAGCAGATGATCGGAACGAGTACGAGCGATCTGGTCGATAGGGACACCGCTGATGCCATAGTAGCCTACGATTCCAAAGCCATTGAGTTGGGCGGCGCGTCACGTAACGAAATGTGGACCTACCATGTGGGCGAGGATCGCCCCGCCTTGCTGGAAATCGTCAAGATCCCCATGTTCGATGCCGATGGCAAAGTTAACGGGGTGTTGGGCGTCGGCCGTGACATTACCTTAAGACGCGAGCACGAGGCCCATCAGCGTTTGGCCGCTAGCGTCTTCGAGAACTCCCACGGCGGCATCGTTATCGCCGATCCCAGCGGAAAGGTGATCGACGTCAACCAAGCCTTCATCGACATCACCGGTTATGACCGTCAGGAAACCATTGGCGCCAATCTGCGCATCTTGAAATCCGGCCTGCAAGGGCCGGGATTTTGTGCCGCTATGTGGACGGCTTTGATCGAAAATGGGTTCTGGAAGGGTGAAATCTGGAACCGCCATAAGGATGGCAACGTCTATGCCGAGCTGTTGACCATTTCGGCGGTGCGCGATCCGATGGGCGCGGTGACGCACTATGTGGGGGTGTTCAGCGATATTAGTTGGATCAAGGAACACGAACGGCAACTGGAACGCATCGCCCACTACGATACCCTGACGCAGATTCCCAACCGATTTCTGCTCGCCGACCGCATGCTCCAAGCCATCGCCCATTCCAAGCGCACGGGGCAATCCTTCGCGGTTTGTTATGTGGATCTGGACGGGTTCAAGCCGATCAACGAATCCTATGGTCATGAGATGGGCGATCAATTGCTGGTGACCATGTCCACGAGGTTTCAAGAATGCCTGCGCACAGGAGACACGGTGGGCCGATTGGGCGGCGATGAATTCGTGTTGATTTTGTTGGGCATGGAAAGCGAGGCGGCGTGTGAGATTTCGGTTCGCCGCTTGTTGGAACGGATCAGCCTTCCCGTCCAATTCGACAATACGGAGGTGTCAATTACCGCCAGCATGGGGATCAGTCTGTATCCGGCCGACGGCGACGATCCCGACACCTTGCTGCGCAACGCCGATCAGGCCATGTATCAAGCCAAGCAATTGGGCAAGAACACCTTCACTTTCTTCGACACCGACAGTGAAAAACGGGTGCGGACCCATCATCAAACGGCGCGTCGCTTCGAAGAGGCGCTTAATAACGGCGAACTGGTGTTGCATTATCAGCCCAAAGTCAACATGCGCCTGGGGAAGGTGATTGGCGCCGAGGCTTTGGTGCGGTGGAACCATCCCGAACAGGGATTCCTGTATCCCAATTCGTTCTTGCCCGCCATCGAGGATACCGACGCCATTGTCGCGTTGGGCGATTGGGTCATCGGCGAGGCTTTGCAGCAGATGAGCAAATGGCATGAGCAAGGGCTGGAAATCTCGGTCAGCGTCAACTTGGCGGCTCGCCATGTGCTGAAACCCAATTTCGTCGAAGATTTGAAACGCCAGCTCTTCGAAAGCAGACCGTTGGCCCATGGACATTTCGAGCTGGAGGTGTTGGAGACCACCGCGCTTGAAGATATGGACAAGGTGTCCAAAATCATTGACGAATGCTTGCGGTTGGGCGTGACGTTCTCCTTGGACGATTTCGGTACCGGTTATTCATCTCTCTCCTATTTCAAGCGCTTGCCCGCCGACACGTTGAAGATCGATCAATCCTTCGTGCGCGACATGCTGCGCGACGCCGAGGATATGGCCATCGTCGATGGCGTCATCGGTCTAACCGAGGCGTTTCGGCGCAAAGTTCTGGCCGAAGGCGTCGAGACCATCGATCATGGTATTGCGCTGCTGTGCCTGGGGTGCGATTTGGCGCAAGGTTATGGAATTGCCAGACCCATGCCCGCCAAGGACATTTTCGATTGGGCCACAAATTGGCGCGCCAGCCCTCTATGGACCGGGCTGAAACGGGACTTGCATGGCCATGACGACATTCCCCTGATTTTTGGCAAGTCGTATTTACGGCAATGGTCGGAAAATGTATTGGCGGACCTGAATGGAGAGATTCGGAATAACGATCAGCAAACACAAACCGCGCTGGATATTGACGTGCCCTTGCGTCATTTCCAAACTTGGTACAATGGGGCCGGGCGGGCGCGTTATGGAGCTTTGGAGGAATACGCGGATATTGGCGAGATGTTCAGGCAAGCAGGACATTTGGCCACGGACCTGAAGGCGGTCCTGTATCGTCGCCACAATCTGACAGCCCAGCAGGCAACAGAAAAATTCCAACAATTGGTCGACTCAGTTCTTGAAACTCTGGACACCCTACTGATCTCTCCCAGCGCTTGAGGGCGCTAGGCTCATTCATAAGATGCGGTGGCAGATTTTTCCTTACGATTTTCCCAAATTCAGGGCCGCGATTTGATTGTGGGCTTCAGTGTCTTCAACGCCCATAATGGCAGCAAGACACATGGCGGCGGCTATTAGGGCCTCCGTATGGGCTCTGGCATGATTATGCCCTTGTGCGCAGGCATCGGAGTATGTGTCGTCATACGCCGTCATGATCATTTCTCTGGTGGTCGCATCCATTTCGTCAATCCAATTTATGCGAAACATAATCTTTCGAGGATATACAAAAGGCACAATACGTCTCAAATGAACTTTTCAATTTAATCCGCACGCTCTGAATGGAATGGGCGTGAAAGTCCGCCTGATTTTCCTGCCAGAATTTGAGCGCCCAGAACCAGGAATATACGCAAATTCGTTTTTCAAGGACTTGTTGGGAGAGCGGTTCGTTATAAGAGTCTGAATGCGGTGGATAATAAATCCAGCGTCTTTATGAGGGGGTACTTGAAGTAGGTGTCGCCTTTTCTTTATGAATCTCTCGTCATAGCAATGTTCTATTCTTAATTCTCTGATGTCGGTGTGGGATATTTTACCGGCAACATGACGTTAAAGGTCGCCCCCTGTCCAGGGTGCGAATGGACGGTAATTTGGCCGCCATGTCTATGCACGATGGCCTCGGTAATGGCCAGCCCCTGTCCGGTTCCCTGTCCCGGCGGTTTGGTGGTGAAAAACATTTCAAACAGATGAGGAGTGTTTTCCGGGGAAATACCAATGCCGGTATCGGTGACCCATAAATCGACCTTATCTCCGCCGCTTTTTGTGCGGATAGTAATTTGTCCCGGACTGGCGTCATGTTTTTCAGCGATGGCTTGAGCGGAGTTAACAATCAGATTGACCAAAACCTGTGTGATCTCGCCTTCAATCGCCATGATTTTGGGCAACTCCGGGTCTAGGTCAAAGATCACCTCGCTCACATATTTCCACTGGTTACGGGTTACCGTAGCCACCATTTCAATCAAGTGGTTAACGTCAACAGGGGCCGGGGGGGTGGAGGAGGGATAGCAATATTCCTTAATCGCCTGAACTATCTTAGCGATACGGTCCATCCCCTGTATTGCCTGATCGGCGGCCAAGGGCAATTCGGTTGCCAGATAGGTCAGATCAAGCGTGTCTAGCTTGGCGGTCAGTTCTTCTCCATCCACCTTTCCTGCGTTGATTTCGCTTTTGACCTCTGTCGCGAAGCTGATCAATTCGGCAACGTTGTCCTTTATAAAAGACAGATTGTCGCGCACATACTGCGTCGGTGTATTGATTTCGTGGGCGATGCCGCCTGCCAGACTGCCAAGCGCCCCCATCCGGTTAGCTTCCGCCAGTTGCGCCGTTCGCTCGGCTACCCTTTGTTCGAGCGTAAGGTTAAGCCTGGACAATGAGGCTTGGGATGCCAAAAGCTCGGCATTACGCACTTCAAGGCCGCTGTATAAACGGCGCAACGCCCCCAACAAAATATCCGTACGGGGGTCATCAGATGCCCGATCCTGTTTGAAGGCCGCTTGAGGGGCGGCCCCAGATCGCACCGCCATCACTTGGCGAGCGAAGGATTGATCGTCGCCCAGAATATGAAAGATTAGCCAATTGGCCAGTGCCTCTAGAATCTGATGAAGAGATATCGTTTGATTGTGACGGCGCTGATCCAACCCGGATTTCCCATATGACCCAAGGTTTCCGTGACGAAATAGCGTAATTCTGCTATAAGAATCAGTGTGATAGCGATTATTTTCGGGGCTAAAAATGGACGCTGCTTCGGGTGAAATAGAAACAGGTGATATTCGGGTC
>CAIYCT010000228.1 GCA_903924765.1 uncultured Rhodospirillaceae bacterium
CGAGAGCGGTTGGGCGGTCATCAACGCCACTGATTTTCTCAGCTTGTGGCGCAGCGTGGACGAAACCGCCGAGGATCCGCTTAGGGGCTACAAAGCATATACCCGCGCCAGACAGGAGGATTACCGGCAGAAGACGGTGGTCGAGCAGTGGATTGCCGACGATCAGCGCGACTACACGCTCGACGGCGATAAAGAATGGCACACATGGAAAAGTTCAAGCGTGCTCTTTGCCCAAAACTTTTTACCCTGGTATCGCAGGGTCTTCGGGCATGGTGTTTTTACACAGGCACGGTTCAGCAGAGAACTCAAGAAGGTTGTCGGGACCTTGGTCGAGTTTAAGGACGTCCGCGCTGGCCATCAATACCGGCTGGTCCCTCCTGCTGTTGTCCAAGCGGCCGAAACCAACACCAGCCCCGATGTCGAGGCCCCTGTGCCGAATACCTCGGAGCGCCTGTCGCGGTCGGCCCTGATTTCGCGGTTGCTGGCCAAGACCGGGGGGAAGAAGGTCGTGCAGGCAGTGCAGAAGAGGGTGCACTCGACACAAGAAAAGGCCCTTTAGTTTCAACGTCTGCGGAGGGGTGCAGGAAAATAGTGCGATTTTTAGGGAGGAATGGTCTCGATTGTCTTCCGAAGAAAATTTTTCCTTTCTATCTATTTTCATGTAAATTACCTGCACTCCTCCGCAAGCCTTGATATTAAAGGGATTTTTTCGTGAAATCGGGTGCAGGTATCTGCACCCCTCCGCATTTGCAGCGCCTTCAGGCCGGTCCATGCCTCGACATGGGGGCAACGGGGGGATCGGGGGCGTGAATCTGTCGTCCTGCATACAAACACTCCGGCACCGCGCCGCAGCCACCGAGCAAGGGGGTATCGGGGGCTTCGGGGGGCACATAATCAAAGTCGGAGCGCCATCCATCAAATCAAAGCACTCCCATCACTACGTCAGAAAATCGTTGGAGCACGAAAATAGTTCTTCCAACGCAGATCGGATTGTGATAGTATGATGTGGCCCGAGCCACAGCAAATTTCAATAATTTTGATTTTTGTTAATGGCGCCCGACTTTGTTCGTCGCCAACGGCCACCGGCACATTCAGTCATACAGCGACTTTATAGCCAACTCTATTGAGTGGCGCGCTTTTGGCTGACCTTAACCTCAACAATTGGAGAACACCATGAAAGCATTAACTCTCGATCCGTATCAGCAGCAAACCGTCGACTTGCTGCATGAGAAACTGAACACAATTGCAGAAAACATTCGGCGCGACTTTAAAGAGTACCGGATGCTTGCGGTATCTGACGCATGTGATGCATTGACCGACAAGGAACGCCGCAAACTAAAGGATAGGATGCGACGTATCGAATGGGGCATTTTATACCGTCGAGATGCCTTCCGAAGGGCCGGGACACAGCGTTTTAACGCCTACAACGGAATCCAGACAAACATCATGTCTGCGGTATCTCAATAATAGAAACAAGTGATGGCGGCGCCTTGCCGCCATCACTTGCCCCATCCATCATATTTAAGGATTATCAAATGTATTTTAAGAACAGAGTATTGGATCGCGAGATGTATGTCCACACTATCCAATGGACTAAGGCCATGAACTCAACACAGAGAACACTTGAAGGCCGAAAATCGAAACAACGAAGCCAGCGTCGCCACAACACCCTGAATGTGCTTGATCCACACGAGGCTGAGCAAGTCAAGACAACACAAATACAGAATAATAATGCCAACAGAAAGGAATAAGCTTATGAATAATATAGATTGCGACTACATCACTCTGCGTGTGCCAAAGGAGTATTTTGACAATCTGTTAAATATCTACCAGACGTGGTCGGGACTTTGCGATAGGCAGGTCAAACTTGAATATCGGCTCGACGAGGGCAATCCAGAGCACCTTAGCATTATGAGCAGCAATGAAAATAATCTTGCAAGGCATAGAAGATTATTCGAGGCGGCGAGCCGCCTTTGCATGGAGTTTGCGGTCATCAGCCATGACTGCGAGGCAACTCTACATGAAATGGCCTGCAACGTATCCACCAACAACGTAAAACAAGGAGAGAGCGATGCCTAACTACTGTGATAACAGATTTAAAGTCAGCCATAGTGATACCACAATGATTGACCGCTTTGTAAAGGGGTTCGAGGCGGGCCGCTTACTCGGCGAATTTATCCCGATGCCAGAGGAACTAAAGAGTTTACCGAGAGACTTACCGTCGGATATCGCAGAAGCAAATACACTGAAATTTGGATCGCCTGACTGGCATAGCTGGGCCGGCGTCCATTGGGGAACGAAGTGGGATGTTGGCGGTGATGGAGGCTCTATTTACCGCCAAGACGACCACACAGTGACCGGCTACTTCCAATCCGCGTGGTGCCCGCCGCGCCCGGCGATTAGGAAGTTTGGAGAGTTTGGATTTGTCTATGCAGTTTTCCACTCCAACGACGAAACCGACTCCTGTGCAATTTCCGACAACGCTGGGTATCAATCATTTGTTGTGGATTTCGACAAATTCGAACGAAATAACATCGATTGGAAGGATGCGACCCCAACGGCTGCGCACCAATTTTTGCAAAGTCGGTATGATTGGTGGTATAGAGAAAAATATCATCCAGCTGAGCACGAGAGAAAGAACCATGAAGATTTCATGAGATACCTTAAGACGTGTAAGCGGCCTGATTAATAGTTGTCATAAATAGGTGTGGGGCTTAAACGCCCCACACATCGTTATAGGATAACACATTGAGATTATTTGAAATATTCCCCGATTGCCTCGATTTTCTTTCTGAGGATTCTGATGTTGCCGCTATCGCCGCCGACAATATGATGGCAACTGCAAAGCGGCAGAAGAAGCAGGCTGAAATCGGCAAGCTGAGCGACAAGATCGCCGACAAACGGAAAGAGATTACCTCAATAAAGTCCATCTCTCCGGTACCGGCTCAATGACAGATGCATACATGCAGTGCCATGCCTTAATACTCGTCAGCCAATAGGATGGTCATCACGCGGCAAGTCTTTGCGGCATCTGACGGATCAGGCGAGGCGTATTGCAGATCGCGATCGTAGTAATCAATTTTATACATCACTTTTTTGCCGCTGACCGTGAGCAATGCGCAATCGTGCTCGCCGTAGGGGTCATTATCCTTGTTGAAGGCGTTGAAGGTTCTGATATTGGCGAGTATCTCGTTGACAGCCGCTTGCCCAAGGGCCTGAATTCCGGATGTCATCATAATCCGACCGCCCGTGCCGTGACGGCGGAGTGCATCGTTGAGGGCGGCAATCTTTTTGGCGGTGGCGTTCTGGGCGGTCATGGCCTTTGCCCTCCTGCGGGCGTGGTGAGTGGCGTCGAAAAATTGCGCGACTCGGATTGATTGGGATGACGGTGGATTGCGTGATCATGGCCGTGATGTCGGAACGCATACCGACCGGCCATCGAACTGGCCGGTCGTTCACGCGGTGCGGATCATTTCGCCGCCTTCGGAGTCGGCGTAGCGGCGGTGGCGGTCTTCTGCTTCAAGGTCCGCTTGCGGCTATCGAGGGCGGCCTTGAGCGCGGCATCGAGTTCACCCGCCAGGACCGCCTTCTTGACCGTCTGGAGGGTGGGGACGATCTGGTCCACGGTGCCGACGACGATGCTCGACTTGCCAGCGATCAACAACGGCTTGCCGGCAAAGCGCAATTCCAACATCACCCGGTCGGTTCCGTCCTTGAACCACATCCGCCGGAAGACCTTCTGGACCTTACGGCGCTCCTTGGTGCCGGTGCTGGGATCGGTGGTGAACCACTTCTCGACCTCGACCGCATAGTGCTGGCCGGCGATCTCCGCATTGGCTCCTGCAATCTGGACATCCAGGCTGGCGGCCATCTTGCGGCGCAGATTGGCCTTCGGGTCGGTGTTCTCGGTGCGCTTCGTGGCGTCGGAGAGCGTGAGAGAGGATAGGATTGACATCTTGTTCTCCAAAAGCTCTGGTTGTCAGAACCTACAGAGATGGTATTGGCGGTCAACCGGAGATTGATTTAATGCACAACTATTTCGCCACGCGTCGGCAACACCGACCGCTTGTTTCGGTCAGAAATGACGGGTGCGGCAGTGCCCCAAATGGGGCTGCCCTGCAAAGCGCATGGGCGGCGCCCATGCGCTGCTGGCGGGGGGCCGCCCCAGCGTAGCGCGGGATGGTAAACGCAATGGGCGGGGCTGTGGCAGCCCCGCATTTTCACCGCGCCAGGATCAACGCCACCAGCGTATCGCCACGTGAGACGATCACCCCGTTGACATTCTTGGTGACATCAAATCGAGGCTCGTAATATCCTTTAGGACGCCCAAGATTATCATATCCGACGTCATGGTCTCCTTGCTTTTGGCGCCATCCGACCAAGATGTTCAGGTGATTTCTGAATTCCCGCCTCGCCATTTGAGCCCCCACATTTCCTGGTAATTTGTTTTATCTAATGGATAGCCTACGAAATTAGGCCAGTTAATCAAGGACAATGTTTGTGAAGTTAACGCACGCCGAACACTATTAGGCAAAATCCAGCGGGTGCTGCAATGCCCGAAAACCAATCACGTCACGCATGGTCGGGGCGCAGTCCGTATTTGGCCCTAACCGCTGCTGCGCGAGGTGAGAAGCCCATCCATCGCGTCCGATATTGCGAAATCCAATTCAATCCGGCCACCTATTCCGACATTAGACCGGCCACTGATTCCGACATCAATCCGGCCACCCATTCCGATTTGATTCCGGCCACCCATTCCGACATTAAACCGGCCACACCTATTGTAGTGGAGCCTGTTTTGGCGGGGTGATTGTTTGCCCTGCAGGTCAGCATCGATCAAGAATCTGCCTTTCCATCTTTGTCTGAAGGAGAGGCGTGATGAGAACGAAAGGGCTGACCATGAGGAAATTACGAGAATTATTGAGACTGAAGTTTGGAGAGGGTAATCTAAGTGATCGGGCGATCGCCCTTCAGCTTGGCATTGCCCGTAGTACCGTACAGGACTATATCAATCGGATCGCTGCTGCCGGCTTGACATGGCCTCTAGCTGATGACTTAACAGACGATTTGCTCAACGAGTGCTTATTCGGACGCCCAAACACACTGGCCGGCCTTCGTCGGCGTGTCGAGCCGGACTGGGCGGCGTTGGTCCGCGAGATGAGGCGTCCCAGCGTCCAGCTTCGGATTTTGTGGGAGGAATACCGGGCGATCCACCCCGAGGGCTACGGCTACAGTCGCTTTTGTGAGCTTTACCGAGCATTCGAACAGAAGCTGACACCGACGATGCGCCAGCATCATGTCGCAGGCGAGAAGGTCTTTGTCGATTATTCCGGCAAGAAGTTATCCATCGTTGACCCTACGACCGGGTTTATAAAAACAGCAGAGCTTTTCGTTGGCGTGCTTGGTGCCTCTAATTACACCTACGCCGAACTTACCTGGACCCAGCAGCTTCCGGATTGGATTGGAGCCCATGTCCGAATGTTTGCGCATTTCGGCAAGGTCACCAGGTTAGTCGTACCTGATAATCTTAAATCCGGGGTTCATCGCCCGTCTTTCTACGACCCCGAGACCAACCAAACCTATGGCCGGATGGCTGATCATTATGGTGTCGGCGTTCTGCCGGCCCGCCCCTACAAGCCGCGCGACAAGGCCAAGGTCGAGGCTGGAGTCAGGGTAGCCCAGTTCTATATCATCGGCCGTCTGCGTAATCTGACCTTCTTCTCGCTCTCTGATGGCAATAAGGCGGTCTCAGAAGCTCTAGAGGCTCTCAACAGCCGAGTTATGCGCAAACTGGGAGTAAGCAGGCGTGACCTTTTCCTGCAACTTGACCAGCCAGCGATGCGGCCATTGCCGACCACACCCTACGAATATTGTGAGTGGAAGAAGGCCAGAGTCAACATGGATTACCATGTCGAAATCATTGGATTCTTTTATTCAGTCCCTCACAGCCTGATCCGTGAGGAGGTCGAGGCACGCATCACCGTAAACACCGTCGAGCTCTTCCACAAAGGCCGGCGCATCGCGGTCCATGTCCGGCGCTACGCCGGCAACCGCTACGCCACCAACGACGATCACATGCCCAGCCACCATCGCTTTTATGCGGGTTGGAGCGAGGAAAAGTTCCGGCGCGACGCCGCCGCCATCGGCCCCAACACCGAAGCGATGATCATCGCCGTGATGGCCCGCCGCCGCCACCCCGAGCAGGGCTATCGATCCTGTCTCGGCATCCTGAAACGCTTGCGCGGCGTCGAACCCGAGCGGGCTGAAGCGGCCTGCGCCAGAGCCGTCGAACTCGGCGCCCTCTCGTCGAAAAGCCTTGGCTCGATTCTCGACAATAACCTCGACCGCAAACCGAAGGGCGCCGCTGCCGTCACAGCGCTGCCCCTGTTCCACGCCAACATCCGTGGTGGCGGCTACTATCACTGAGGAGCACCGAAATGCTGTCCCATCCAACCCTGGAAACCCTTCACGAACTCGGCCTGCACGGCTGCGCCAAAGGCTTCAAGGCTCTCGAAGCCGATCCCGCCGCAACATCCCTGAGCCATGCCGAGTGGCTGGCGCTGATCCTCGACTACGAGGTGACGTACCGCAAACAAAAGCGCTTCGAGGCTCGCTCCAAACGCGCCAAGTTGCGACAAGTCGCCGCTGTCGAGGACGTTGACTACCGCACAGTGCGCGGTCTCGATCGCACGCTGTTCCTCAAGCTGACTTCCTGCCAATGGATTCGCGATTATCGCCATGTCCTGCTGATCGGACCGACAGGCATCGGCAAAAGTTGGCTCGCTTGCGCTCTCGGCCACAAGGCCTGCCGTGAGGACCTCTCCGTCCTTTATCATCGCACACCGCGCCTTTTTGCAGCTCTTGACCTTGCGCGCGGCGACGGTCGTTACGCCAAGCTCCTGGCTGGTTTCGCAAGGGCCGATCTCTTGATCCTCGATGACTGGGGCCAGACATTGACCGCCGATCACCGGCGCGATCTCATGGAGATCGTCGAGGACAGGCATGGCCGGGGCTCAATGCTAATCACCAGCCAAGTCCCGGTCAACCGATGGCACGAAATCATCGGCGATCCAACCCTGGCAGACGCGATCCTCGATCGTATCATTCACGCCGCCTACCGCATCGACCTCGACGGCGAGTCCATGCGAAAACCTAAGCCAGGGCAAGAGATAGGATAACCTCCAGCGGACCCAAACGCTCGCCCACTCTTCCCACAGGTCCTCCCCAAGGGGCGCCGCC
>CAIYCT010000229.1 GCA_903924765.1 uncultured Rhodospirillaceae bacterium
GAAGCCAATCTGGGCCGAGCCTTTCAGCGCAGCTTCCAGGGGGCTGAACCCTTTCTCGATGAAGCGCGAGATGTTTTCGATCATCACGATGGCGTCGTCGACCACGAAGCCGGTGGCGATGGTCAAGGCCATCAAGGTCAGGTTGTTGATGCTGTAGCCCGCCAGATACATCACGGACAAGGTCCCCACCAATGACAGCGGCACCGACAGACTGGGAATGATGGTGGCGGGGATATTGCGCAAGAACACGAAAATCACCATCACCACCAGCATCACCGACAAACCCAGTTCGATCTGAACGTCGTGAACCGAGGCGCGGATGGTGGTTGTGCGGTCGGACAGGATGGCGACATCGACCCCAGCGGGCAGACTTTCCTTCATCCCGGGCAGCGTTCCCTTGATGGCGTCCACCACCGCGATAACGTTGGCGCCGGGCTGGCGCTGCACGTTCAAGATGATGGCCGGACTGGAATTCATCCACGAGGCCAGTTTGGTGTTTTCGGCGTCATCGACGATGGTGGCCACGTCGGACAAGCGGACTGGCGAACCGTTTTTGTAGGCCACGATGATCGCGCCATAATCCTTGGCTTGCTTCAATTGATCGTTGGCGACAATGGTGTAGGATTGTGCTGGTCCGTCGAAACTGCCTTTTGGGGTGTTGACGTTGGCCGTGGCGATGGTGGTGCGCAGATCCTCCAGTTGCAGGCCATAGGCCGAAAGGGCGCGTGGATTGGCGCGGATGCGCACGGCGGGGCGTTGTCCGCCGCTGATGCTGACTAACCCGACGCCTGACATTTGCGAAATTTTTTGCGCCAACCGTGTGTCGGCCAAATCCTCCACCTGGATCAAGGGCAGCGTGGTCGAGGTCACCGCCAGGGTCAGCACCGGCGCGTCGGCCGGATTGACTTTGGCATAGATGGGCGGCGCGGGCAGGTCGGACGGCAACAGATTGCCTGCCGCGTTGATGGCTGCCTGGACCTCCTGCTCGGCGATATCCAGGCTTAAATTCAGGCCGAACTGTAAGGTGATGACCGACGCGCCCGCCGACGAGGTGGACGACATCTGGTTTAGACTGGGCATTTGCCCCAATTGCCGCTCTAGAGGCGCGGTGACGGACGACGCCATCACCTCGGGGCTGGCCCCAGGATACAGAGTCTGAACTTGGATGGTGGGATAATCAACCTGGGGCAGGGCGGACAGCGGCAGGAAGCCATAGGCGACGAATCCCACAAGCAGCAACGCCGCCATCAACAGCGAGGTTGCGATTGGGCGATGAATGAACAGGCTTGAGGGGTTCATTCAGGCGGATCCTTGGGATGTTTGTCCTGATCCTGAGAGCGATGCTTGTGTTTTGGCTGGCCAGGATCTTGTCCTTGACCTGTCGGCGAGGGGATAGTTATCGCCGCGCCTTCGCGCAATTTGTCGGTTCCATCCACCACCACTGTGTCGCCTTCGGCCAACCCGTCCAGAATGGCGATTTTATCGGACGTGGCTGGTCCGATTTTAACCGGACGAACGGTGACGGTGTTGTCAGCCTTGACCAGATAAACATAGGTGCCAGGCGCACCGCGCAACAAAGCGGCGGTGGGAATGGCGACGGCGTTGCTGATGGTGTCCAGATTGACTTGGACGTTGACGAACTGGTTGGGGTAAAGGCTTTCATCTTGATTGTCGAACACCGCCTTGACCTTGACCGTGCCGGTGGCGGTGTCGATTTGGTTGTCGATGGTTAGCACTTTGCCATCGGCCAGCTTGGTCTGGCCGCTGCGGTCAAAGGTCGCAACCGCCAAAGTCGCGCCCGAGCGGTAGCGTTTGACCAAGGCCGGGATTTGATCCTCGGCAATGGTGAAAAGAACGGTGATGGGTTGGATTTGGGTGATCACCACCAGTCCGTTGGCGTCGCTGGTCTGGACATAATTGCCTTGATCGATCTGCCGCAGTCCGACCCGACCGGTGATGGGGGCGATGATGTGGCAATAGGTCAAGTTCAAACGGGCATTGGCGACCTGGGCTTTGTCGGTTTCCACCACGCCTTTGTCCTGCTGTACCAATGACGCTTGCGTATCCATTTGTTGTCTGGCGATGGAATCTTCCGCCACCAGGGTTTTATAGCGCTCCAGATCCAATTCGGCGGTTCTTAAGAGGGACTGATCGCGCTGCAATTGCCCCTGATATTGATCCAATTGTGCCTGATAGGGACGGGGATCGATCTGAGCCAGGAAATCGCCCTTATGAACCAATTGCCCTTCGGTAAAGGCGACCTGGGTTAATTGTCCGGCGATTTGAGTTTTGACGGTGACCGTGGCCAATGGGGTCACAGTACCCAAGGCGCTTATGATGACGGGCAAATCGCTGTGGGCGGCGACTGCTGTGCCCACCGGAACGGGACCCGCCCCCCGCATGGGCGGAGCTTTATTGGGTTGGGACGAATGCAAGACGATCCAGGCCACGCCTGCGGCCAATAAGGTTATGACGATCAGTTGAACGAGAAGTTTTCTTGAAAAGACAAAGCGCATGGTTTTCCGCCGTGGAATAAAAGGATATTAGCGACCCTCAAGCGCCGCCAGAAGCGGCCCGATATAGGGCGTGTACTGATGATTCTTGCCGACCGAGGATTTGTACAAAGGCTGTCGAACTTGGGCCGCGCTGGCGGTTTTGACCGTGCGCTTGGTTTTATGAAAGGCCAAGCAATCGTCGGTCCATTCCAAACCCAGGAACGCCACCAAGCGGCGGGCATTGGTCTCCAGATCGGCCACCAGCGCCTCATAGGAAACGTCGACCCAAGCCGTGTCGGGAAGGACGGCGCGCCAATGGGCCGTCAGTTGAGCATAGCGACGCCAATAACGCCCCAACTCCGCAAGGTCGTAGCTGAACGGCTGATCGCCGCTGAACAAGCGGGAGAAGCATGACAAGCATGTATCCACGGGATCACGTGTCAGATGAATAATTTTGGCATTTGCCAAAGCCATATGAATTAAACCCGCATATAAAAAATTTGACGGCATCTTGTCGATAATTCTCACGGATTGTGGCGAAACTGTGCCTAAAATTTTAGTTATGTAGGAATTGCCCAATCCGTCGAACCATTGTTTGCTTGAACCGGTGGAGGGAAAGGGGCCGGCCTTGGTCAGGCTGTCTTGAAACGCCATCAATTCGCCCATGCCGATGATGCCAGGGATCGAGGCCAGGATTTGCTCGACCAACGTGGTGCCGGACCTGGGCATGCCGACGATGAAAATCGGCAGCGCGGACGGGGTGCCATTGCCGCGATGTTCGGCCAGGAAAGCAGGGGTAACGGTTTGTTCCATGGCGTCGAACACGCTTAAGACTTTCGCTTCATCATAGGGGGTGGCGGCGCGCTTCAAAGCGTTGCCGCGTATCAGACGGGTCATGGCCGCCTGGTAGCGGCCCAAATCGTCATAGGCTTTTCCCAGGGCGAAATCCAAGTGCATACGATTGTCCGGCGTCCAAGCCTCCGCTAAAGGCAGAAATTCCTCCATCATGGTCAAGTGTGGGTCCTCCGGCGAACGGTAAGCATGCACCACCGACAGACTGCGGTGGTACGACCCGTCATGGGGAGACAAATCAATGGCGCGGACATAAGCCCTGGCAGCTTCGTCGGTCAAACCAAGCTCCAGCGCGGTGTTGCCCAGATTCATCCACACTTTATCGGCCTTGGGGCAGGCTTGGACCGCTTCCCTGAACTGTTCCAAAGCTTCGTCGTGACAACCTGCGCCCTTCAACGCATTGCCGAAATTGTTGTAAATTTCCCACGGGACAC
>CAIYCT010000230.1 GCA_903924765.1 uncultured Rhodospirillaceae bacterium
ATGGTGGTCGCGGTCAGCGAGCCCACCTGCGTGGCAGAGAACGCCTTCAAATCATAGGTGCTAAGGCCTACCGCTTGGGTTGTGGTCAGGCACCCCACTTCGGTCGCCACCAACGAACCAAGCTGGCTCGCGGTCAAGGAATTGAGCTGAATGGTGCTGAGCGAGGCAAATTGCGTGGTTGAAAGATGCGCGATCTGCGTGTTGGTCAGCGGCACGCCCCACCAGTTCAATGCGTTGATTTGCGCGGTGCTGAGAGCGGCCACTTGAATGGTGCTGAAATACTCCGTCTCGAGGAATGAACCCAAGATGGAAATCTGATTGGTGGACAAGGCATGGATCTGGGTTGTCGTCAACGCGCTGATCTGAGCCGTGCTCATGGCGGCAATTTGAGCGTTGCCCAAAACGGCGAACTGAGTCGATGACAATGAGGCCAACTGCGACGTCGTAAACGGCAAGGTTCCCCACATCAATAACGAGGCAAATTGCGTCGTGCTGAGGGCCGCGATTTGAGCGGTGGTGAAATATTCGGTTTCGTTCCAAGCCGACAAGTACGAGAGTTGCGATCCCGTCAATGCCCGCATTTGCGTGGTGGTGAAGGACGATAATTGGGAGGACGTCATATAGTACAACTGCCAACCGCTTATGGCCTGAACCTGCGCCGTGCTCAACGCCGCGATTGACGCCGTGGTCAAGCTGCCGAACAGATAATATTCGACGGACGCCACTTGAGCCGTGCTCAAGTTGGCGATTTGAGCCGTGGTAAGTGCCTGAAGGTCGCTGCCGCTCAACGTGGCGATTTGCGTCGTCGTCAACGCCATCGTTTGCTTCGTGGACAAAGCGGCAATCTGCGCCGAGGTCAACGCCGTCACCTGCCCTGTGGTCAAACTGGCGATTTGCGCCGTGGTCACCGCAGCCAGTTGGGCAGAGGTCAAGGCAGAGATGTCGAGGACGTTGATCGAGGCGACTTGCGCCGTCGACAACGCGGCAACCTGAGCCGCGCTGAACGCCGCCACTTGCGTGGTGGACAGATTGGCGATTTGGGTGGTGGTCAAAGCCGCGATTTGCGCCGTGGTCAAACTGGCGATGGCGGTCGTCACCGTGGTCGCGACTGAGGCGGCAACCGTCGTCGCGGCCCCAGACACATAGCGGAACACCTCGACCGTGCCCTGGGAAATATAGGAATAATAGCTGGCCAACGACTGTTCCGCGACTTTGACATCGACGCCGGTGCCGTCATTGACCGCCGCGCCGGAATTATCGACGATATAGACCACGCCGTTGACGATGCGATCAACGGTCACGATATGGCCGCCGCCGACAGTCCAGCCCATTTCCACCTGGTCGCCTACCTGCAAGCCGTTATACCAGTTGGAATTGATGCCTTTATAGGCGTCATAGACCACCTGCATCGAGCCGTTGTTGTAGACGCTGGGCGTGATCCAACCGCTATTTTCGTCCAGCGACACGCCGCACGCCGCGTCAATGGCGGTGGCCAACACCCAACAACCGTTGTTGTTCCAGGTTTGACCGATGAAGGATTTGGCTTCGGCGGCGATGGCCGCCGCGCCGCTTGCGCTTAAGGACGGCTGCTGCGTCGTGGTCAGAACATCGACGGTACGGTCATCCAGCAAGGTCCAAGACGAGGTGAAGGCTTCCAGTTGAATATTCTGAATGCGGTCATTCTGGGTCGAGGCGGTGAAGGTGAAGCTGGACAAAGACTGGCCTGTCGATGTGACGTATTGCCCTTGGCTGTTGCGGGTAAACAGGATCGAGTCATACGACTGGCGATAGGTCGCCCCATTGCTGGCGGACAGCGTGCCGTAATTATAGGTCTGAGCGCCGCCGTAATTATCCCGGTCATACAGGTTCAGTTCCAGATAGGTGGCGCTGCTGTTGCTGACGCTGGTAAAAATGGACCCGATATTGATCTTGGTCGCCCCGGTCACATCATAGGATTGCTGAGCGACCGAAATCCCCCCGGTCAACGCGTTGCTGCCGTTCAATGTGGTGGCCGCGCCGCCAATGGGCGCGACGTTGCTGGCTGTGACCGTTGAACCGACAGCGTTGTGGTCGAACGACGGCGTCGGAAACAAAGAGGCTTGAAGCGACGCGCTCTGTTGAGTTTGCGCGGAAGCCCCAACACCCTGAGACACTGCACTCTGAGAGGTGGCGGCAAACATCGAAACCGCATAGGTATCAACGCTGCTACCGGTTTGACCGAAATCCATTGTGTTGGAAGTCTGCGGCGCATCCCCCATCGCCGAATTAAGTCCGGGCAATGACGCGCTGGCGACGGTCGTTTGATCGATGCCGTCCTGGGTCGTTTGCGCGGTGACGGCTGCGCTTGCGTCATCATCGGAAAGGCTGGGAACCACAGCCTCGACTTCCGGCGCCTCCACAGGCTGGCTATCAAAAGTCAGACTGAGCTGATCGCCACTTTCTTGCAGATCAACATCAAGCGCCACAATCGCCCCCTTTGAACAATGCCAACCCAGTTTTAAACGTGAAAAATGAGTCTATTAATTGTGTACCACAAATCCCCAAAATCGCCATGACTTTTATAAGAAGCTGAGGGTTTCGCCCGACCCCTTGACGCATTGCTCCAGCCTGCCTTCTATTAATACGATATATATATCTCAACATGATACTTATGTCCTCTAAGTATCCTATTTTCAAATGAGATATCGAGATATAGATTTGCCAAAATCATTCTTTAGAACTAGGACAGCTTATGAAGCTTGGAACCAAAATATATGCCGCTCTGGCCGCCATGTCCGTCGTCGCCTGTCTGGTGGGGTTCATGGGATTGGAGGCGCTGGGCTCTTTCAACGCCGTCTCGCGTCAGGCCGAGCTTACGTCACAACGGGCGATCCTGGCGGGCAAGATTGATGGCTTGATCACGACGGTGGTGATGGATTCGCGCGGCATCTATCTGTCCAAAGACGCGACGGAAGCCGAGAAATTCGTCGTTCCCATGCAAGCCAATTTGGATCGCTTGAGCGCGTCCATGGTGGAATGGCAACAGTTGTTTCCACCGACTGAACAGGGCAAGTTTGCCCCCGTGCTTGACGCAACGCGCCAATTTATCAAATTGCGGCAAGATTTCGTACCGCTGGCTCGCAACGGAAAAATCGCCGAGGTCCGCTCCCTTGGCGACAACGACGCCAATCGCGCCGTTCGCCAAAGCCTGAACAAGGAAGTGAAGGCACTGGCCGCTTCGGACGCAGCCGATTTGCAATCCATGCACGCGGCCATCCAAGTCCAGTACGATAAAGCGGTCCAAGACGTGATTGTGACCTTGGTCATCGGCCTGATTTTGGGGTTTGTCGCCACCGGGTTCGTGGTTCGCCGCCAAATCGTCCTTCCCTTGCAACATATGGCCGCCCGGATCGAGACCATTGCCGCCGGAGACTATCTATCCCCCATTCCCCATGCCGAAATCAAAAATGAAATCGGCCTGATCGGCAAGGCGCTCAAGGTTTCGTGCGAGAAAAGCCTGAGTTTCCTGGCCCAAGACGAAGCCCTGAAGGCGCAACAATCACAGCAGGCCTTCGAGCGCAAGCAGGGCCGCTTGCAATTGGCCGATCAGTTGGAAAACAGCGTCATGGCCATCGTCAAGACCGTCTCTGCCTCGGTCGTGGAATTGCAGGCGACCGCGCAAGAACTGTCAAGATCGGCCCATTTGGCCAACACGCAGGTCGAAGGAGCGTCAAAATCATCCTTTATCGCGACGCAGAATGTGGAGACCGTGGCATCGGCGGCGGAAGAACTGACGGCGTCCATCGCCGAGATCTCGTCTCAGGTGTCCGAAGCGGCGTCCATCGCCTCCAACGCCTATGAGGAAACGGCGAGAACCAACCTTATGGTTGAAAAACTATCCACCGCCGCCGACCGAATTGGCGAAGTGGTTCTGCTGATCAACGATATCGCCAGCCAAACCAATTTGCTGGCCTTGAACGCCACCATCGAAGCGGCGCGGGCCGGAGACGCGGGCAAAGGCTTCGCGGTTGTCGCCAACGAAGTCAAAAGCCTTGCCAACCAAACGGCGCGAGCCACCGACGAAATCGGCAGTCAGATCGCGGCTGTGCAAAATGAAACCCGCAACGCCGTTGAAGCGATTAAACATATCGGCCTGATCATCGACCAAGTGCGAAATATCTCCTCCGACATCACCCAGTCGGTCGAGCAACAGGGCGCCGCCACCCAGGAAATCGCCCGCAGCGTGGTCCATGCCGCTCAGGGCAATCAGGAAGTCCAGCACAACATCGACGGCGTCTCCCAAACCACCGCCACCACCGGCGCGGCCTCGGAACAGGTATTGTCGTCGGCGGACCAATTGATCCGCGATTCTACCAGCCTGCAAACGGAAGTCGCCGCTTATCTGGAACGCGTCCGCGGCAACAACTGGAGTTCGCAATAAGCGAACAAGAGATAAACGGATTTGGCGCGGCCTAAATCCGATAAATTCTAGCTAAGAGCAATGACTGTCAATGTCGGGGGACAAAGACAGTCTTGACCATGACATTGTTTTTAGACGCTTGCTTTCGTCCCATTCAAGAGGATGCAGATTTACCCGCCCCCTACTTCTTAAACAACGCCTCGACACTGGCTTTGTGTTTGAGTTTTTTGTCGATGTCGGCCCGCGCTCGCTCGATCTCGGCTTCCAAGTCCGCGATGTAGCCGTTCAGCTCGTCGACGGAAAGAGGTTCCAGATCGCGGCGTTTCGGTTTGGGCTTGATTGGGTCGAGATCGTCGGCATCCATTTATTTGACGCCCAGCAGTTCCACGTCGAAGATCAAGGTGGCGTTGGGGGGAATGACGCCGCCCGCGCCGCGTTGGCCGTACCCCAGGGCGGGAGGGATGATCAAGGTGCGCTTGCCGCCCACCTTCATGGTGGCGACGCCCTCGTCCCAGCCGCGAATGACCATGCCTTCGCCGACTGGAAACTCGAACGGTTTGCCGCGATCGACCGAGCTGTCGAACTTATCGCCCTTGGCCCCGTTCTGGTACAGCCAGCCGGTATAATGCACCACCGCCACTTGCCCCGGTTTGGGCGATGCCCCCTTGCCCACCGCCGTGTCGATGATTTGCAAGCCGGACGGCGTGGTCACCGCGGCGGCGGGTTGATCGGCAAAAACCGAGCCGCTGGCCAGGGCCAAGGTCAGAACAAGGATCAGACGATACAGGTTTTTCATGGGTCAGCTCTCTACGCGGTGGGAATGAGTTAAAACGTTGAAACCATCGGGACGCAGCGAGGTGACCAGGGTCAGCCCCCATTGCTCGGCCAAGCGCACCGCCAAAGCCGTGGGCGACGCCACTGCCGCCAGAATGGGCACGCCGACCGCCACGGTCTTTTGCGCCATTTCGACGCTGCACCGGCTGGACACGATCATCACGCCGTCCTTGGGCGGCAATCCGGCTTTTATACCGGCCCCAATCACCTTATCAAGCGCGTTGTGGCGGCCCACATCCTCGCGCCACAGCGCCAATTCGCCCTTGTTTATCCAGCCGGCGGCATGGGCGGCACGGGTGGCCTTGCGCAAATCCTGATGATCATCCAGCGCTGCCAGGGCCTTGGCGAACAGATCCGGCCTTACCACCAAATCGCTGACCACGGGATTTTGCGGGCGAATGGCCGAGTTCAGACTTTCGGCGCCGCAAATGCCGCAGCCGGTGCGGCCGGTCATGGAGCGGCGATGCTCCTTTAATCCCGCCATGCGCCGTTGAATCAGGGTGATGTTGATTTCAATGCCGCCTTCGACCGGGACCGTTTCCAGATCCAAAATTTCGCTTGCGGTCTCGACGATGCCCTCGGTCAGGCTGAAACCCACGGCGAAATCTTCCAGATCGGCGGGCGACGCCATCATCACCGCATGGGAGATTCCGTTATAGACCAGGGCGATGGGAACTTCTTGGGCCACGGTCAGCGGCAAATCCGACCACGCGCCGCTTTGATAGCTACGACCGACAATGGAATGGAATGGGCGTTGATCACTCATGGCGTTATCCCTATCATACTCGCAAAGACAATAATGAGTGAAAACGACAGAATTGGGGGAATAATGATTCGCAAATTCGCTTATCTTCTGGCGCTATCGCGCGAGCGGCATTTCGGTCGCGCAGCTCAGACCTGCAACATCTCGCAACCCACTCTGTCCAACGCCATCCGTCAATTGGAGGAAGAATTGGGCGTGCCCATCGTCGAGCGCGGCCGCACCTTCCAAGGCTTCACCCCCGAGGGGTTGCGCGTGCTGGAAAGCGCGCGGCGCATCATAGGCGAGCAGGAATCCTTGCAGCAGGATTTAAGTTCCCTGACTGCGGGCTTAAGCGGGGTGTTGCGCATCGGCGTCATTCCCACCGCCATGCCGGTGGTCAGTCATTTGGTCGGCCCCTTTCATCGCCGCTATCCCCATGTCTCCATCTCGGTGGTGTCCACCAGCTCGCGCGATATCCAGCGCGGCCTCAACGAGTTCGAAATGGATGTGGGCGTGACCTATCTGGACAACGAACCCCTGACCGACGTGCGCATGGTGCCGCTTTATTCGGAAAAATACGTGCTGTTGACCGCCGAGAGCGGACGCTTTCAAGGTCGTCAATCCATCACCTGGGCCGAAGCCGCCGAGCTGGAATTGTGCTTGCTGAACATGGAAATGCAGAATCGGCGCATCACCCAAAGCGCCTTCTTGGCCGCCGATCGTGAAATCAAGCCGACCTTGGAAACCAACTCGCTGTTCACCTTGATCAACGCCGCCCGCGAAGGTCCATGGTCCAGCGTGATCCCCGCCCAATTCCTGCCCTTGCTGCCCGCCAAAAGCGGTTTGACGGCGGTGCCGCTGATCGATCCCGACCTGCGGTATTTGATTGGAATTGTCTATGCCGACCGCGCCCCCCCCGTTCCCCTGGCCAAAGCCTTTGCCGCCTTGATCCAGGAAGAGAAAATCAGCGCATTATTCGAAGGTGTTTCACCCTATTCTTGATAGCTTTTTGCTATCGCAGAAAAGAATAAAAAAATTTGTAATCATCAATAACTTGCGCGATTCTACTGGAACGAATCGGCAGGAACCTCCGTTCACGGACGCTTGCCCAAGCAAATCCATAAATACGGGCGGTAGACGAGTTGTTGATGAATAATGTCTGGAATGCAGATCGCGCCAATACAATTATCGGCCAGTTTAGAACTGTTCGAGGTGGATTGCTGCCCGCCTTGCACGCGCTGCAACATCACTTTGGATACGTGGACGATGCCGCCATCCCCCTGTTGGCCGACGCGTTCAATCAGACCGGCGCCGATATTTACGGCGTGCTGACCTATTATCACGACTTCAAACGCGCCCGCCCCGGCCGTCACACCATCAAGGTTTGTCGCGCCGAAGCCTGTCAGTCCATGGGGTCGGAACAATTGCTGGACGACATCAAGAAACGGCTGAACGTGGATGTGGGCGGCAAGACCCTGGACGGTGAGTTCTCGCTGGAACAAGTGTTCTGCCTGGGCAATTGCGCCCTGCCGCCCTCGATCATGATGGACGAGACCCTGCACGGTCGCATCACCATCGATCAAGTGGAATCCCTGTGTCGGAAAGTGCGGTCATGAACGCGATTACCATCTACGTCCCCATTGATTCCGCCGCCCGCTCGGTGGGTGCCGACGATGTGGCCGAGGTTATTCAAACCGAAGCCGCCAAGCGGGGCATCGAAATCAAGCTGGTTCGCAACGGCACGCGCGGCATGCTGTGGCTGGAGCCGTTGGTGGAAGTGGCGACGCCTGCGGGCCGGATCGCATACGGCCCCGTCACTGTCAATGATGTGGCCGGTCTGTTTAAGGCCGACTTCTTGAAAGGGTCTCCCCATCATCTTAGCCGAGGCCTCACCGATCAAATTCCGTGGCTGAAGTCCCAAGAACGCCTGACCTTCGCCCGACTGGGCATCACCGATCCGCTTAACCCCGACGATTACGTCGCCCATGGCGGTCTGGCCGGACTGATCAAGGCCTTGCCCCTGTCACCCGCCGCCATCGTGGCGGAAGTGGCCGAATCGGGTTTGCGCGGACGCGGCGGGGCTGGATTTCCGGCGGGCATCAAGTGGAAAACTGTCCATGACGCGGTCGCAGACGAGAAATTCGTCTGCTGCAATGCCGACGAGGGCGACAGCGGCACCTTCGCCGACCGCATGGTCATGGAAGACGATCCCTTCATGCTGATCGAAGGCATGACCATCGCCGCCATCGCCACCGGCGCGACCCAAGGCTACATCTATGTACGGTCGGAATATCCGCAAGCCAAACTGCATCTGGAAAAGGCCATCGCCATCGCCCTGGACCACAAATGGCTGGGCGACAACATTCTGGGCTCCGGTCACCGCTTCCATCTGGACGTGCGGGTCGGCGCGGGCGCCTATGTGTGCGGCGAGGAAACCGCCATGCTGGAAAGCCTGGAAGGCAAGCGCGGCATCGTCCGGGACAAGCCCCCCATTCCGGCTTTGGTCGGATTGTGGGGCAAGCCTACCTTGGTCAACAACGTGCTGACCTTGGCCTCGGTCCCGGTCATTCTGGCCAAGGGCGCGGCATTTTACAAAAATTACGGCGTCGGCAAATCCCTGGGCACCCAGGCCTTTCAATTGGCCGGCAACATCAAGCAAGGCGGCTTGGTGGAAAAATCCTTCGGCGTGTCGTTGGACGAGCTGATCAACGGGTACGGCGGCGGCACTCATACGGGTCGTCCCATTCGCGCCGTTCAAGTGGGCGGACCGTTGGGCTCTTACGTCCCCGCCCATCAGCTGACCATCGCAGCCGATTATGAAACCCTGACCAGCATTGGCGCGATCATGGGCCATGGCGGCATCGTGGTATTCGACGACACCGTCGACATGGCCCGTCAAGCCCATTTCGCCATGGAGTTCTGCGCCGAGGAATCCTGTGGCAAATGCACCCCCTGCCGCATCGGCTCGACGCGCGGGGTGGAAGTGATGAACCACATCATCGCCGGGACCAAAGTGCCCGAGAATCTGAAATTGCTCGACGAATTGTGCGAGATCATGGCCACCGGTTCGCTGTGCGCCATGGGCGGATTGACCCCGTTGCCGGTCAGAAGCGCGATGACCCATTTTCCCGAGGATTTTCATAAACACCCCCCCGCCACGCAACGCGTGGCCTAGGCGGTTTGGGACGACACACCATGAGCATCATGATCAAAGACATCGACCACGGCACCCCGGCCTGTCATAGCGCCAAGCTGGTGTCGTTGGAAATCGACGGAACGCCGGTCACAGTGCCTGAAGGCACCTCGATCATGCGGGCGGCGTCCATGGCCGGAATCACCATTCCCCGTCTGTGCGCCACCGACAGCTTGGACGCCTATGGATCGTGCCGCCTGTGTCTGGTGCAAATCGAAGGCCGCAAAGGCACGCCCGCCTCGTGCACCACGCCGGTCACCGCCGGAACCAAGGTCGTCACCGAAAACGATTACCTGAACCAAATCCGCAAGGGCGTGATGGAGCTGTACATCTCGGACCATCCGCTGGATTGCCTGACCTGCGCCGCCGACGGCAATTGCGAGCTTCAGGACATGGCTGGCGCGGTGGGTCTGCGCGAAGTGCGTTATACCTCCGAAAGCAATCACCTAGGAGCGACCAAGGATCTGAGCAATCCTTATTTCGCCTATGACCCGTCCAAATGCATCGTCTGCAACCGCTGCGTCCGCGCCTGCCAAGAGGTGCAAGGAACCTTCGCCCTGACCGTCGATGGCCGTGGATTCGCCTCGCGCATCGCCGCCGGAGCCAACCAATCCTTCTTGGACTCCGATTGCGTATCATGCGGCGCGTGCGTTCAGGCCTGCCCCACCGCCACCTTGATGGAAAAATCGGTGATCGAGCGCGGTCAGCCGGAACATTCGGTGGTCACCACCTGCGCCTATTGCGGCGTCGGCTGCTCGTTCCGGGCCGAAATGAAGGGCGATCGGGTGGTGCGCATGGTGCCCTACAAGGAGGGCGGCGCCAACGAAGGGCATTCCTGCGTCAAAGGCCGCTTCGCCTGGGGTTACGCCACCCATGTGGATCGCCAGACCAAGCCGCTTATTCGCGACGCGATCACCGATCCGTGGCGGGAAGCCACCTGGGAAGAAGCCATCGCCGCCGCCGTCAGCGGATTCAAGCGCCTGAAAGAGCAATACGGTCCCGCCTCCATCGGCGGCATCACCTCGTCGCGCACCACCAACGAAGATGTCTACGCGGTACAGAAAATGATCCGCGCCGCCTTCGGCACCAACAACATCGACACCTGCGCCCGCGTCTGCCACTCGCCCACCGGCTTCGGTCTTAACTTCGCCTTCGGCACCTCGGCCGGAACCCAGGATTTTAAAAGCGTCGATCAGACCGATGTGATTTTGGTCATCGGGGCCAATCCCACCGACGCCCATCCGGTGTTCGCATCGCGGATGAAGAAGCGTATTCGCAACGGCGCCAAAGTGATCGTGGTCGATCCGCGCGCCATCGATCTGGTGCGGTCCCCAGCCATCCAGGCCGATTATTTTTTGCAATTGCAGCCGGGTACCAATGTGGCGGCATGCAACGCCATGGCCCATGTGATCATGGAAGA
>CAIYCT010000231.1 GCA_903924765.1 uncultured Rhodospirillaceae bacterium
ACCCCTAAACCCCTAAGAAGCCCCCCTAAACCCCTAAACCCCTAAACAGCCCCCCCTGCCCGCCCGTCCTCCCACCTGGGAACTCCTTGTCTAGCACTTTGGTGTGGTCCAAGCTCTGGGTGACCTGCTGCCAATTGACCCCCTCCAGGAGGCCGGATGCCCCGCCATGTAGGTCGGAGACCGAGTCCCGTGTATAGCGTTGGAACGCACCTTTGACCTGGGCGGCAGCAAGGGGGGGGAGAAAGGGGGGGTCAGGTAACCCCCCCCCCTATCCTATCCTAACCGTCACCTGCCTCACCCCCCCTCCCCTCCTGCCCTCCCCTCCACTCCTGCCCCCCCCTCCCATGCCCCCCCTCCCCATGCCCCCGCCCCGTCACCTGCTTCCGGACGTGCACCGCCTCCTCATCCAGGTGGACAATGTTGAGGAGCCGCAGGAGTGGGCCGAGCAGGGGCGCGTTGATGATGAGTGTGGCAACCACATACACGGCCGTCCACAGGGCGATCTCTGCACGGATGTACTGAGGCAGGAGCAGGCAGGAGCAGGCAGATGGGGCAGGTAGGAGCAGGCAGGCGGGATGGCAGGTGTGGTAGGAGGAAGGTGTAGTGAGGCAGGAGCAAGCAGGCAGGCAGGTGGGGCAGGCTGGAGCAGGCAGGCAGGCAGGCAGGCAGGCAGGCAGGCAGGCAGGCAGGCAGGAGCAGGCAGGCGGAAGGCAGGCGGGCTGTAGCAGGCAGGCAGCAAAGGGAAGGGAAGAGGACGTGAGCAGAGGGAAGGGAAGAGGACATGTGCAGAGGGAAGGGAAGAGGCCAGACAACAAGTCAAGCAGCAGCGCCACCCCATATCTCCCTGCACATCTCCCTGCATATTTCCCTTCACACCCAGCCCCCTAGCAGCAGCAGTCAATCAGGATGTAGCAGCAGCCAGGCTGGCAGCAGCAGCAGCAGCAGCCAGCCGAGCGGCAACTCAGCATACCACCATCATTCCCTCCCCCCCTCCTCCCTCCCTCCCTCCCTCCCTCCCTCCCCCCCCCCTCCCATCCTCCCTCCCTCCCCTCCCCCCACGGTCCCCCCTTGTCACCCCTGTCCCCCCCTCCCCCCCTCCCCCTCCCTCCCCCCCCCCGCCCTTCCCCCCCCCGCCCCTCCTTGCCCTGCGCACACCTGGTCATCGATGTTTGATGTGGAGGACAGCTTGATCATGGTCTGCACCAGCACCAGGGATAAGCTCCCACGCAGGCCAGCCACCGTCAGGAACACAATTTCCCTCCAGCCCAGCTTGATGCCCACCTTGAACTGCAAGGGGAAAAAGGGGGGGCTCAAGGATAGTCATCATCATCATCAATAGCACTTGAGAATAAATCCCCCACCTCCCACCGTCAAAGACCGGGACTTTGTAACGTAGGAACAGCAAAGGAATTTATTTAATTTTAACTTATTAACTTATGAAACAGTGAATCATCATCTTCAACAGCCGTTCAGGAATTACTTCCCATACCTCCCATGGTCATAAGACCGGGACTAGGAGCATGCAACCAGTGCGATCGGTGCCTTTAGGGGGCCCCGTTGTAAGCTAGTGGTACGCGTCAGCAACCTCACACTGTATACACCTAACAGTAGAGGCGGAAGCAACTTATGAAACCGTGAATAGTAATTTAATTTACTGTGAACAGACCATTGGGGCAAAGTGACCGCTCCTTTCTCCTCCTATCCCCTCCCCACTCCTCTGCGCTCCCCCTCCCCTTCCCCTCCCCCCCCACCTCCGCCCTCCTCCCCTCCTTCCCCCGCCTCCTCTGCGCTCCCCTCCCCTTCACCTTCCCCCCCACCTCCGCCCTCCTCCCCTCCTTCCCCCTCCTCCCTCCTCCCCCCCCCGCCTCCTCTGCGCTCCCCTCCCCTCCCCTCCACGGAGGAGGCATCCGCAGCCTACCAGAGAAAAGAGGTTAAAGAAGACGAACATGAGCACCCCACGAATGGCAAAGGTGAAGATGTATAAGATAGGCAGCTTGGAGAAGAGCACGGAGAAGAGGTTCTCCAGGTGCTGCTGTTCAGTATTGATGGGGTCGTGGATGAACTGGACCGACCTGCAGGGGCAGGGGAGGAGCAGCACTGCTGGGGTCATGGATGAACTGGACCGACCTGCAGGGGCAGGGGAGGAGCAGCACTGCTGGGGTTGTGGATGAACTGGAACGACCTGCAGGGGCAGGGGAGGAGCAGCACTGCTGGGGTCGTGGAAGAACTGGACAGACCTGCAGGGGCAGGGGAGGAGCAGCCCTGCTGGGGTCGTGGATGAACTG
>CAIYCT010000232.1 GCA_903924765.1 uncultured Rhodospirillaceae bacterium
ATGCTTGCTTGTGATAGCGGTATAGGTGCTACTCGACGGTGTCTCATACCGGTCATCCTAATTGTCGCTGACCGGCCACCGTAATTGTCGCGCGCCAAGCAGTGGCTGGCTTTCAACGACGAACTGCGCCAGGGCAAGCTGAAGCACCTCGACTACGACACCGAGAGCAAAAAGCTGACCTGGCGGCGGCCCCCGGCCGACAACGATACCGCGCACCAGGACAGTTTCTACGCTCAGCTGTCGTTCTGCGACGTCGCCGACGTGTTCCGCTTTGTGAACGAGCAATGCCAATTCCTGACGGCGCTGACGCCGCTTCAGCCGCGATATGCGAAACAGATTGCCGACGCGGACAGTCTGATCGCCGTCATCATCGCTCAGGCGATGAACCACGGTAACCTCGTCATGTCCCGCACCAGCGACATCCCCTACCATGTGCTGGAGGCTGCCTATCAACAGTATCTGCGCCAATCGTCGCTTCAGGCGTGCAACGACCGGATCAGCAATGCGATCGCCAGCTTACCCATCTTCCCCCACTACTCGTTCGACCTCAATGCGCTCTATGGCAGCGTCGATGGACAGAAGTTCGGCGTGGAACGACCGACCGTCAAGGCGCGCTATTCGCGCAAGTATTTCGGCCGTGGAAAGGGCGTTGTGGCCTATACACTGCTGTGCAACCATGTGCCGCTGCAGAGTTGGCTCATCGGCGCGCATGAATTTGAAGCACATCATGTGTTCGATATTTGGTACCGAAATACCTCCGACATCGTGCCCACCACGATTACCGGCGACATGCACAGCGTCAACAGGGCCAACTTCGCCATTCTGCACTGGTTCGGGCTGCGCTTCGAGCCGCGCTTCACCGACATGGAAGCGGAATTGTCGGAACTCTACTGCGCCGATGATACGAAGTTGTACGAGAAATGCTTGGTGCGTCCCGTCGGCCGGATCGACCGACAGGCGATCGTGGACGAGAAAGCCAACATCGACCAGATCGTCGCCACGCTGGGCCTCAAGGAGATGACCCAAGGCACGTTGATCCGCAAGCTGTGCACCTATACCGCGCCGAACCCGACGCGGCTCGCGATTTTCGAGTTCGACAAGCTGATCCGCAGCATTTACACCTTGCGTTATCTGCGCGACCCACAGTTGCAGCGCAACGTGCACCGTTCCCAGAACCGGATCGAGTCCTACCACCAGCTACGTTCTGCTATCGCCCAAGTCGGGGGCAAGAAGGAGCTGACCGGTCGGACCGACATCGAAATAGAGATCAGCAACCAATGTGCGCGGCTGATTGCGAATGCGATCATCTACTACAACTCAGCAATTCTGTCGCGGCTGCTCGCCAGGTGCGAGGCGAATGGGAATGCGAAGGCTCTGGCGCTCATCAAGAAATTCTCGCCGGTGGGGTGGCGCCAGGTCCATCTGAACGGGCACTACACCTTCCGTGGCGGGGGGCAGGTCATTGATCTGGATACGGTCATTGCCGGGATAGATTTGGCGTGAAGTGGGCGCCTCTGGAAGCTGGTGCCAGCGCGAGCACCCTGCTGCTGGCCATGCAGCAGATGACCGGGGCCATCACCACGCTGACCGCTACCCTGGCCGACCGTCAGAATGCCCGTGCCAGGGACAGCGAGTTCATCAAGGCCGGACGCAGCAATTGTCGCGCCAACGTCCTGCTCGTGACCGCCGGACTCGGCATTGTCGGCGGTATCGGCTTCATGGTGTTCGGGCACGTTGATGGGAATACCGCCGTCGGCGGCTGCATCATCGTAACCGTCCTCTGACGGCTGCCTTGTGCGGCGGGTCGAGTTGAGGCCAAGTGCCAAGCATTATGGTGACTTTAATGCGTGGCACGATGACCCAGGTCGAGGTGATCACGTCGGTTCAGCGCCGTCGGCGTTGGAGTGCG
>CAIYCT010000233.1 GCA_903924765.1 uncultured Rhodospirillaceae bacterium
AGATGCGCTGGGCCGCTATCTCGAAAGGCGCTTCCAGCCACAGGCCCGTAAAGGGTACGCCCAAACGATTTGCCACTGCTTCGATGGCGTCGCGCTCGTGCTTGTTGCCAAACACCGCGTCGGCGATCACCGGTAGGCCAAAACCGGCAATGCATTCGCATGCCTCCATCATCGCGTCGTATACCTTGCGAGTTACTGTGGAATCGTAGCCGCTCTGATCCAATTTGGTAGTCTGAGCCACCCCCATCAACCGTTTGCGGATGGCGTCGGATCGAATCACCGCCGCACCCATGCTTGCCAGCAGCGGCGACACGCGCGACGACAATCGGGATTTTCCGCTGCCGGACAAACCGCCCACCGCCACCACGCGCGGGGATTGGGGCTGCAAAAGTTTCTCCGCCAGCGCTAAATAAACCTGAGATTGTTGGCGCTTTCCCATGGTGTCCATCACCATGGCCCGAACCCCCGCCCGCACCGACAGAAAAAACGGCATCACCTCCATGCTCTGGTAATCGCCCGAGACATCCAAATACCGATTCATCACCAACGTCGCCATGTCACGAGCGTCATGAGCCATCAGATCCATGATCAGAAACGCCAAATCATAAACGATGTCGATGGTGGCGAAATCCTCGTTGAACTCCAAGGCGTCGAACGGCATCAGCTGGTTTTCAAATTGACAAATATTGCCCACATGCAGATCGCCATGGCAACGCCGAACCAAACCCGCTTGCAGTCGTTGGTCCAGACGCGCAGCATGCTCGGTCACGGTTCTCCGCCACAGTTCAAACAAACGTGCGGGCGGTGGCGAGACAAACGCCTTTTCCAATCCATCGACGATCGCGCCCATCCCTTGAGCGCCGCCACATTCACGATGAATAACCGCGCTTGCGTATCCATCCCATAAGTTTTGAACCAACCCCGCGATCTGCTTGCGGTCAACCCGTCCGTGCTCCAACAGAGTTGCCAAGCCGCCATCGTCGGGAAAACGGTTCATTACGATCAGGTACTCCACGGGCTCGCCTGCGCCGTTTATGGCAAGCTTTCCCGCCCCGTCACATGTGATTGGCGTCAACCCCAGATACAGGGACGGCGACCACGCTCGATTAAGCTCCAATTCGCGTTCGCATGCCTGTTTGCGCAAAGTCAGAGTGGAAAAGTCCAAAAATGGGAAACGGACGGCTTTCTTCAGCTTGTAAGCCCGGTCGCCGACCAGAATCACCGTCGAGATATGGGTATCAACGCGACGGGGGATAGTACCGCCCCACGTTGAATTATCCATTAGGAATATAAGGATATCGTCCTGATTAGAGTGATTCAAGGCTTTTATCCCCCAACTTCATCTGCTATTAAGGCCGCGTCCGCTTTAAGACCTATAGGAGTATCATGGGCTCGACTACAAAAACTTTGGGCGTTGTGTTGGCTGGCGTGCTGGTCATTCTGTTTTACGTTGCAACCCTTGTCCTTGGCGCCATTTACGGGGCGGCCAGCCCCTTGAACTTCATGATCTATACAGGTCTGTTCCTGACGTTTCTGTGGTTGGCGGTCATCGTCAAGATCAGTTTTGGCCGTGCGGGCAATCCAGAATAACCAATAGCCATAATTTTCTTGTAGACCCATTCTAAAGTAAGGCTGTCCGCGCTTTTCAGCGCGGTCGGCTTCTGCTAATGCTGTTCCTATCAATTCTCTTTAAGAGATAAGGAGCTGTCATGAGCGTGACCTTGCAAACTTTGGGAATCATTCTGGCTGGCGTCACCGTAATACTACTTTATGTAGCCCCCTCGGTCTTCGGCGCCGTCCTCGGTAAGGCCAGTCCTTTAAATATCGCCATCTATCTAGGCGATGCCATGTCCTTTATCATACTGGCTTTGCTTGTTTATATGAGCTGCGGACGCGTCGGCAACTCGGAATAAACGTTATGAGAGGACTCCCGGTTTCGGGGGTCCTTTTGTTTTAATCGCCCCGTTGTTTTAATCACAGGGCTTGAAATCCAGAATCGATTCGTCGCGGACGACTTTTGACTGCTTGACGAACGACCCCCATCCTTTTTTGGCATTGTCATCCAACATATCCCGCACGTCCTCACAAAAGGCGTCGGTGTATGGCAGGTTGCGGTCAAACGTCACCATCCGGGCGTCGAAGGTGGTCACGACCCGAACCCACGTATCGGGAAACTCGCGCTTGAAAGCGTTCTCTCGTTTGGTCCGTTCGGACTTCAATTTTGTCCCGAACGTTTGATCGAAGTGTTTCCAGATATCTTTGCTGCCCGGTTGATACCCATTGCAGCGGTCGGCAGCCTCGCGCAGAAAGACTCCATGGCGGATGATCAAATCGGACGACAATTCCACCCGGCTAAAGCAGTTTTTGGGCTTGGCCCAAACGGGAAAAGCCCACACCAACATCAAGACTGCGATGATGATCTTCCTCATGACGAACTCGAATTATCCCCGACTTGTCGCATGGTGACACGGACCATGCGCATGATCAACAACGCACCCGCGGCTAAACCATACAGGGTGGAACGGTCGTAACCGGCCCGGATCATCATCCAGAAATGCACGATTACCAACGGAGCGATGACGTAGACGATCCGATGCAGCACCTTCCATCGCGCCGCGCCCAAACGCTTGATCATGCTGTTGGCCGACGTGATCGCCAACGGAATCAACAAAACGAACGCCACCATGCCAATGGTGATGAAGCGGCGCTTCAAGACGTCCTTGATCAAAATATCCCAGTCGAACAGTTGATCCAGCCCCACATAGGACAGAATATGCAAACAGGCATAGGTAAAAGCAATCAAGCCGAAGGTCCGTCTAAGACCGGCGATACGCCCCCATCCGGTCAGCATCCGCAACGGAGTCACCGCCAGGGTTAGCAGCAAGAATCGAAGCGCCCAATCCCCCAATATGCGCGTCAAAGCCTGGATCGGATTGACGCCCAAACCGCCATCAAAAAACTGCACAAGCAGCCAAGGCACGGGAAGCAACGCGACAATCCACACTAACCGCTTGATTTTAAGCATTAAAAATTTACCTTTAGATCCATGCCTTGATAAAGCGACGCCACTTGATCGGCATAACCGTTAAACGGCAAGGTCTTCCGACGCAAGAACTCTCCGATGCGCCGCTCGCTGGCTTGGCTCCAGCGCGGATGATCCACATCCGGGTTGACGTTGGAATAAAAGCCATACTCCCGAGGCGCAGACATATTCCAGGTGGTCGGAGGTTGCTTTTCGACGAAAGAAATTCCCACGATGGATTTGATGCTTTTGAAGCCGTATTTCCACGGAACCACCAGCCGGACCGGCGCGCCGCATTGCGGCATTAGATCGCGGCCATAGGCCCCCACCGCCAGCAGTGTTAAAG
>CAIYCT010000234.1 GCA_903924765.1 uncultured Rhodospirillaceae bacterium
CATCATCGCCGTCGATGTGCGCACCGATATCAAAAGTCTTATCGATGTGTTCACCCAATCGGGCCATTCACGGTTGCCGGTTTATCGCCGCAGCTTGGACGATGTGATCGGCATGGTGCATCACAAGGATATCTTGCTGCATTCCCAACAGGAACAGACCACCACCTTATCCCACCTGATCCGGCGGGTGCTGTTCGTCTCGCCCTCCATGCGGGCCCTTGATCTGCTGTTGGAGATGCGACTGAAGCGCATCCATATGGCGCTGGTGGTGGACGAATTCGGCGGCATTGACGGGTTGGCCACCATCGAAGACGTAGTCGAGCAAATCGTCGGCGAGATCAATGACGAACATGATACCGATCCTGATCCCGATTTGAAGGTGGGTGACGACGGCTTGATCGAGGCGGACGGACGGGCGTGGATCACTCAGTTCGAGGAGCTGGTCGGGCCTGTGCTGTCCGACGAGGAACGGGAAGAAGTGGATACGCTGGGCGGACTGGTGTTCTATCTGGCGGGACGGGTCCCGGCGCGTGGCGAAGTGATCGCGCATCCTTCGGGCTATGAATTCGAGATCATCGAAGCCGATCCTAGGCGAGTGAAACGGATGCGGGTCAGGCCGCCGCTAACCAAAGCGATCGAGTCGTGATATTGGCGCAAAGCTTCAAAGTGGACGGCAGCGGTGATTTGTTGGCGTTGTCCCTGCGGTATCGTCTGGGGGCCATGACAGGCTGGCGGCGCTATGGCGGTTTGACTTTGTTGGGGGCGCTGGCCGCCTTGGCATTGCCGCCGGTGGATTGGATTTTTGTCTTATTCCTCAGTTTCCCATGCCTGATTTGGGCCTGGGACGGCGCTAAATCCTTTAAGACGGCCTTTCTGACCGGGTGGTTTTGGTGCTTGGGATTTTATTCGGCGGGGTTTTATTGGATTGCCAATGCATTGTTGACCGACGCGGCCAAATTCGGCTGGATGATTCCCTTCGCTACTTTTGGCTTGGGCGGTTTAGTAGCGGTTTTCCCCGCCCTCGGCTTGACCGCCGCTTATGCGTTGCGCTGCAAAAGTCCCGTTCGGGTTATTTGGGTGGCGGCGTTGTGGACGGCGAGCGAATGGCTCAGAACCTTTGTGATGACCGGATTTCCTTGGAATCCCATGGGATCGGTGTGGGATGCCATTTTGCCGGTCATGCAGAGCGCGTCCTTGTTCGGTGTTCATGGCCTGTCATTCGTTACCGTGCTTGGTTGCGCGTTGCTGGCGACGGCGCCGACCTTCGAGCGGTCTCGGGATCGATTGATCGCCGTGGGCGCGGCGGTGGCCTTACCGTTGGTTTTGGGGGTGTGGGGCGCGGTCCGCTTGGCCCAATCGCCTACGGACTTCGTTCCCGGAATTACTCTGCGCATGGTCCAACCGGCGCTTGCGCAAGGCGAGAAATGGCGACCGGAAAACCGCGAGAAGGTTTTATTCGATCTGATTGAATTGTCACGCGCTCAGGGATTTGACCAAGTCACCCATGTGATCTGGCCGGAAAGCGCCGTTCCCTTCGACATCGCCTCTGACCCGCAACATCGCGCCGTGGCCGCTTTGGCCGCGCCGCCGCAAGGATTGGTGCTGGCGGGCGCACCTCGGATCAAAGCGGGCGAGAATGGGTCGTGGCAGTTTTGGAACAGCCTGATCGCCATCGATTCGTGGGGTAGAGTTCAGGGCATTTACGACAAAGCCCATCTGGTGCCGTTCGGCGAATACGTTCCCCTGCGGGGGTTTTTGCCCATTCCCCGGGTGGTGTCGAGCATGGGCGATTTTTCGCCCGGTCCGGGCCCGCGCACCTTAACTTTGCCGGGATTGCCGCCGGTGGGGCCCGCCATCTGTTATGAATCGATCTTTCCCGGACAAATTATTGAAAAAGGCGCGGATCGACCGCAATGGATCGCCATCATTACCAATGACGGCTGGTTCGGCAATTCCGCGGGTCCCTACCAGCATTTCGCGGCCGCGCGTATGCGTGCCATCGAGGAAGGCTTGCCGGTTGCGCGTGCCGCCAATACGGGGATTTCCGGGATGATCGATTCCTATGGGCGGGTGGTGGCCCGGCTGGATCTGGGAAGCCGCGGTCATGTGGATGCCGGTTTGCCCAAGCCGTCGGTCCAAAACACGCTTTACGGGGAGTATGGTGACATAACAGCTGTTTTCGCCATTTTTCCGTTTCTGTTAATCGCGTTAGGCTTCCGTAAACGCACTTGAAACGAACCGGTTGAACTACTTATGCGACCTTCTCGCTGTTGACTTGCATACAACCAAACCATAATCTGTTTTTATGGTGTTGTAATTAATCTCTTAAGGCAGGAAGAAACTCATGACAACTTCAGGGGATAGCGCCGACAAGCCCGTTACACGCCGTCGTGGCAATCGTGGCAGGACGCCGTCCGGAAAGCCCAATCCCATTGATGTGCATGTGGGCGCGCGGGTGCGGTTGCGCCGGACGTTGTTGGGCTTAAGCCAGGAAAAACTGGGTGAAGCGCTGGGTCTGACCTTTCAGCAGGTGCAGAAGTATGAACGCGGCGCCAATCGCGTCGGCGCGTCACGCTTGTTTGATTTGTCGCGGGTGCTGGACGTTCCTGTCAGCTTCTTTTTCGATGACATGTCCGATGACACCAAAAACCAGGCCCCCTCGATGTTGCAGGTTGGGGGGCTAGAAGAATCGGGCGTCGAGTATGAGCACGATCCGTTGGCCAAACGCGAAACCTTGGAACTGGTTCGGGCTTATTACAAGATTTCCGATCCCTCAATCCGCAAGCGGGTTTACGAGTTGGCCAAGGCATTGGGCGATTCTGGTACGCATTAAAGAAGGCGGGGCTTGCTGGAACGTATCTTCCCTTGACTTTTGACCGATGGACCTGCCAAAACGGCAATCCGATCCAGGCGCGTCTGGACCTGCGTGGAGATTTGGCCGCTTGCCGCCACGGAAAACAAAGGCTAAGTGGGTGCATCTGACGGTATTTCTGTTGAACGAAGACCTCTTCTTGATGCCCCTGGTCCAGGGTCGGCGCGGGACGCGTTTGTCGTCCCCGCTTGGATATAAGTTCGGCAATGGATGCCGCTTAAGGGAGTACTTTCATGGCTCTAAAAAATTTCTTGTTCACCTCGGAATCCGTCTCGGAAGGTCATCCCGATAAGGTCGCGGACCGTATCTCCGACTCCATCGTCGATGCGTTCTTGGGCGCTGATCCGGTTGCCCGCGTGGCGGTCGAAACCTTGTGCACCACCAACCGTATCGTGTTGGCGGGCGAAGTGCGCGGTCCCAAGGAAATCGATGCCCATCTGATGGAAAAGGCCGCCCGTCAGGCGGTCAAGGAGATCGGCTACGAGCAGGAAGGCTTTCACTGGGAAACCTGCAAGGTCGATGTGTATGTGCATGAGCAGTCCGCCGATATCGCCCAAGGCGTCGACGCCGCTGGCAACAAGGATGAAGGCGCTGGCGACCAGGGCATCATGTTCGGTTACGCCTGCACCGAAACTCCCGAATTGATGCCCGCGCCCATCCAATACGCTCACAATATTCTGTCTTCCATGGCCCAGGCTCGTCACTCCGACGCCAAGTCGCCGCTGGGTCCCGACGCTAAAAGCCAGGTGACGTTGGAATATCGCGATGGCAAGCCGGTGCGCGCCACGTCGATCGTGGTTTCGACCCAGCATATCGAATCGGTGGATCAAGCCGATGTGCGCGAAATCGTTCGGCCCCATGTGTTGAAGGTGCTGCCCGAAGGTTGGATGTGCCCGGAAGAGACGTTCTACGTCAATCCCACCGGTCGTTTCGTTATTGGCGGACCCGACGGCGATTGCGGTCTGACCGGTCGCAAGATCATTGTCGACACGTATGGCGGTGCCGCACCCCATGGCGGCGGCGCTTTCTCGGGCAAAGATCCCACCAAGGTTGACCGCTCGGCGGCCTATGCCGCCCGCTATCTGGCGAAGAACGTGGTTGCCGCCGGTCTGGCCGAGAAATGCGTCATTCAGCTGAGCTACGCCATCGGCGTGTCCAAGCCGCTGTCGGTCTATGTCAACACCCAAGAGACTGGCACGGTGGACGAGGAAAAACTGTCTGCGGTCTTGCAAGAGCTGATGGATCTGTCGCCGCGCGGCATCCGCACCCATCTGGGCCTGAACAAGCCGATTTACGCGCGGACGTCTTCTTATGGTCACTTCGGTCGCACGCCGACCGCCGATGGCGGTTTCTCGTGGGAAAAGACCGATCTGGTCGATCAACTGAAGAAGGCGTTCTAAGCGCTTCAATGACCGACTCCGAACTTCCGCGTTTTTACGGACGCAGAAGCGGCAAGAAGCTTCGTCCCAATGCCTTGGCGCGTTTGGACGAACTCTTGCCGCTTTTGACCGTCGTTTTGCCGGAAGCGGGGCAAAAGATCGATCCTGCCGGTCTGTTCGACGTCCCCGTCTCCGAGGTCTGGCTGGAAATCGGTTTCGGCGGCGGCGAGCATTTGGCGGCTCAATCCTTGCTGCACCCCGATGTGGGGTTGATCGGCGGCGAGGTCTTCCGCAATGGCATCGCCAGCCTGATGGCCCATCTGACCGAGCAAAGCCGCAAAACGGTTCGGGTGTTTCCCGAGGACGTGCGTCGTCTGTTTCCCTATCTGCCGGACAAATGCCTGTCACGAGTGTTTTTGCTGTTTCCCGATCCATGGCCCAAATACCGCCACGCCGAGCGCCGTTTCGTCAGTCCCGACAATCTGGACGCTCTGGCCCGGCTTCTGCGGGTGGGGGGGGAACTCAGAGTCGCCAGCGATGTCCCCGTTTATGCCAAGTGGGCCCATCATCATTTAGAGCTTCACCCTGCCTTTGACCGGGTGCAAGTCACCCAAGACCGCGCGGATTTGCCCGAGGATTGGCCGGTGACGCGCTATGAATCAAAATTGTTGGCGGGGCATCCGCCCACATTCTTTCGGTATGTGCGGACTTTGACTTAAATCATTGAGAAACAAGAAAGGCGCGCGCTAGTCTGTAATCGTTCTTATTTAAGAGGTTTGGCCATGACACCAGTCGCACGCCCTTTCTCCCATGCCATTGATCGTTTGCGCGCCGTCTGGTTGCGCCCTACTCGTCAGCGTTTGGCTCTGGCTAAACTGTTATTCGATGGATGTGACCGTCATATCTCGGCCGAACAGCTGCACGGCGCGGCCCTAGCCGCCAATATCCGGGTATCGTTGGCGACCGTCTACAACACCTTGCATCAATTCACCGAAGCCGGTCTGCTGCGGGAAATCGTGGTTGATGCGGGCCGGTCCTATTTCGACACCAATGTGTCGCTGCATCACCATTACTTCTATGAGAAGTCCGGACAATTGGTGGATCTGTCCGGTGACATGATCCATATGGAGGGCATCCCTCTTCACTCGCCCGATGGCCGCAGGGTCAGCCGAGTGGATGTGATCGTTCGCGTCGATGGCTGACGTATAAGATTTTCAAAGTTCCTTTTAATGTTATTGTGGGGCACCTTACTGGTGCCCCTTGGTGTTTGGATATGACCGATAACAACAAAACCTCTTCACAGCCGGCTTCGACCATTTGGGGCGGGCGCTTCGCTGCCGGTCCGTCCGAGATCATGGCCAAGATCAACGTCTCGATCGATTTCGACAAACGCCTGTATGCCCAAGACATTCAAGGCTCCAAGGCCCATGCCGCCATGTTGGCTGCCACCGGGATCATCTCGGTCGATGACGAGCGAGCCATTCAGGGCGGGTTGGACCGTATCCTGGCCGAGATTCAGGCAGGCGAGTTTGTGTTCAAGACCGAATACGAAGATATCCATATGAATGTGGAATCTCGGCTGTCCCAGTTGATTGGCGAGGCGGCGGGACGTCTGCACACCGCTCGGTCGCGCAACGATCAGGTGGCGACGGATTTTCGTCTGTGGGTGCACGACGCCATGGATGGCATCGGCGCCATGCTGCAAGCCTTGCAAGCGGCGTTGTTGGATCGCGCCGAGCAACATGCCGATACCGTCATGCCCGGATTCACCCATTTGCAGGCGGCGCAGCCGGTGACCATGGGACATCATTTGATGGCTTATGTAGAAATGTTCGGTCGCGACCGCAGCCGTTTTGCCGACGCTCGCAAGCGCTTGAACGAATGTCCGTTGGGCGCGGCGGCGTTGGCGGGAACCTCGTTTCCCATCGACCGCTTTCAAACGGCGGCGGCTTTGGGGTTTGATCGCCCCACCGCCAATTCTTTGGATTCGGTCTCCGACCGGGATTTCGCCTTGGAGTTCATGACCGCCGCCGCCATCGCCGCCGTGCATCTGTCGCGTCTGGCCGAGGAATTGGTGATTTGGACCAGCGCGCAATTCCGCTTCGTCAGCCTGTCGGACGCGTTCACCACCGGCTCGTCTATTATGCCGCAAAAGCGCAATCCCGACGCCGCCGAACTAGTGCGGGCCAAAACCGGGCGGGTGATCGGCGATTTGACCGCGCTGCTGATCGTCATGAAGGGTTTGCCGTTGGCCTATTCCAAGGATATGCAGGACGACAAAGAACCGGTGTTCGAGGCCGCCGATACGTTGGAGTTGGCGGTGGCGGCCATGACCGGCATGATCCGCGACATGCGCGTCAATGCCGAGACCTTGCGCAAGGCGGCGGGGGCTGGTTTCACCACCGCCACCGACATCGCCGATTGGTGCGTTCGCGCCGTCGGCATGCCGTTCCGTCAAGCCCATCACGTGGCTGGGCGTTTGGTTAAATTGGCCGAGGACAAGGGCTGCGGCTTGGAAGATCTAAGCTTGGACGAGATGCGCGCCATCGAACCGGGTTTGACCGAAGACGCGCGCAAGGTGCTGTCGGTGGATTTCTCGGTGGCCAGTCGGACCTCTCATGGGGGCACCTCGCCCACCAATGTGCGCCAAGCCATCGCCACGGCCAGAAAGCAGTGGTTATGAGAACGATCCTGGTCGTTGTGATGATCGGCCTGTCGTTTTCGGTGGCGGCGTGCGGGCGCAAGGCCGCGCCCAAACCATTGGCCAATTCTTTTTATCCCCAGCGTTACCCCCCCAATCAACAGGGCGAGACCTGGGCACAGCCCGTAGACGATCAAAAACCCCAACCGGCGGCACCGCAACAATGAACCATTTCGACTATAAAGACGGCCAACTTTTCGCCGAAGATGTCAGCATCGAGTCCATTGCAGATCGGGTCGGCACGCCTTTTTATTGCTATTCCACCGCCACTTTGGAACGGCATTACAAGATCCTTGCGGAGGCTTTGACTGATGCGGGCGTGGAAGCCGCCATTTGTTTCGCGGTCAAGGCCAATTCCAATGTGGCGGTGATCAAGACCTTGGCGCAATTGGGCGCGGGGGCCGATGTGGTCAGCGAAGGCGAATTGCGTCGGGCCTTGGCCGCAGGCGTGCCGCCCGAGCGCATCGTGTTTTCCGGCGTCGGCAAGACCAGGGACGAGTTGCGCTTTGCGGTTGCCACCGGCATTCACCAGATCAACGTGGAATCCGAACCGGAATTGGACATGCTGTCGAACGTGGCGGTTGAACTGGGACGTGAGCAAGCCATCGCCATCCGGGTCAATCCGGATGTGGACGCCAACACCCACGAAAAGATCACCACGGGTCGCAAGGAAAACAAATTCGGCATCGAGTGGACCGACGCTCATCAAGTATTGCGCCGCGCTCATGATTTGCCAGGATTGAAGGCGGTGGGCGTGGCCTGCCATATCGGCTCGCAATTGACCGAGATCCAGCCGTTCAAGGATGCCTTCATCCGCATCCGCGATTTGGTGGTCATGCTGAAGGCCGACGGCATTGCCATTGAGCGGTTGGATTTGGGTGGCGGATTGGGCGTGCCCTATCAGGGCGAAATTCTGCCCGGACCGCGGGAATACGCCAAAGTGGTGGCCGCTACCCTGGGCAATCTGGGCTGCAAGATCATGGTCGAGCCAGGACGGTTGTTGGTGGGCAATGCTGGAATCCTGGTCACGCGAGTCATCTACGTTAAGGAAGGCGCCACCCGCACCTTCGTCATCGTCGATGCGGCCATGAACGACTTGATGCGTCCGGCTTTGTACGACGCCTATCATCAGATCGACCCGGTTAAGCTGACCGGCGAAGACCCGGTGCTGGTGGACGTGGTCGGGCCGGTGTGTGAAACCGGCGACACGTTCGCCAAGCAACGGTCCTTGCAGCCTGTTAATCCCGGTGATTTACTGGTGCTGCGCACCGCCGGAGCTTATGGGGCCAGCATGTCGTCCATGTACAATTCCCGGCCTTTGGCGCCGGAAGTTTTAGTCAAGGGCGATCAATTCGCGGAGGTGCGGGCCCGTCCCGCCTATCAGGAGATTTTGGCGATGGAATCGCTTCCCGCATGGTTGGGGGCTTAAGCCTTCGACAAAAGCTGTGGGCGGCACGGCTGGCGCTGGCGGCGGAACGGTTTTGGCCGCCGCTGATCCCGCTGACCGGCTGGGTCGGCCTGTTCATCGCCTATGCTTTGTATGACGGACCAAAGTTTCTGTCGACGCTTGGTCACGATGCTGTGCTGACGATTTGGGGTATTGGCGTATTCGCGCTGCTGAAATGGGCGTTTAGGGGGCTAAAATGGCCCGGCCATTTTGAGGCTTGCCGACGGTTAGAGGCGGATTCAGGGGTTCCCCATCAGCCGTTGTTGGCGCAGTCCGACCCTCTATCCTTGGGCGATGCCTCTTTATGGGCGGCCCATGTGCGCCGCATGGCCGTCGTTCTTCAATCCTTGCGCCCCAAACCGCCCCGTTTCAATCTGATCCAATCCGATCCGTGGGGGACGCGCTTTTGGGTGTTCGTTCCCGTGGCGCTTGGCTTGCTGGTGGGGGGACAGGATTTTGGCACGCGTATGCAGCGGGCGGCAATGCCGGTTCTGGGATTGGATGACGGTTTGCGGGTATGGGTGCAACCTCCCGCCGCCACCGGAATGGCGGCCTGGGAATTGGACAAAACCCAAACCGCAGAAGTCAAAGTCCCCCTGGGCTCGATTGTACGGGCAGTGATCGGAGCGGGATGGAGCCGCGCCTGGATCAGGGTGGACGATTCCATTAAGGAATTCGAGGGCGATGGAGATCAACATGTGGAGATGGTGATTGGCGACGCCCATACTCTGTCTATCCGACGAGCGATGCTGACAGTGGCGCACTGGTCGGTGACAACTGTTCCCGATTTGCCGCCCAGCATCGCGTTCTTGCGTTCGCCAGCAGTGGATCGATCTAGGTCTTTGGTGCGCGTCGGACTCGAGGCCCATGACGATTACGGGCTGGCGAAAGTCTGGCTGCGCCTGTTGCCGCAAGTGGGCGCGCCGGTGGATCGCGAGATGCCGCTGTCGGGCGACAAGCCGCGCTCGGTAACCCTGGAAGCTCAAATTGGCGCCGAAGACGGGGCTTTGTCCGGTCAAACCATCCAGGTGCAACCCATGGCCCGCGACACCGCCGGTCAGGAATCCAGCGCTCCGTCGCAAAGCGTGGTCTGGCCTGCCCGCGTCTATGTCGACGCCCAGGCCAAATCCTTGGCGCAATGGCGCAAGGTGTTACTGGACGATCCTGCCCAAGCACCGGAAATTGGCCGGAAACTGGATGAGTTAAGTCATAAAATTAATGACTTGGCGGGTGCTCTTGATGTGGGAATCGCCAAGCGCGACCTGCAGCAACCCGACCCGGATGTGGCCGATGCTCAAGGGTTGATGCTGGGAGCGGCCAATCGCCTGGAAGATCAAGCTCAGCAGAAAGTTGGCCAGATGCTGGGCGTATTGGGGCAAGCATTGGACGACGCCATGAAGCGGGGCGATGCCAACGCGGTCAAGCGCTTGGCCGAACACTACGCCGAAATGCTGGAAAAGATGATGGGGTCCGATGACGCCAATTGGGGGCAGTTATCCATGTCGGCTCAGGATTTGGAAGACATCTTGGGGCGTTTGGATCAATTGGCAGGCGGCAAAGGCGACGCCAAATTGCGGCAGCGGCTCCAAAATCTAGCACGTAAATTAGCCGATCAATCCGGGGAAACCAGCCCCGAGGGCAAAGACCTTTTCGGCAACAATCTGGGCGGCCCCGCCACCGGCGATGACAACAGCACCAAGGTTCCCGGCCACAATGCCTCCGGAAGTATCGGTCCGATCATCGACGACATCCGCAACCGGCTGATGGATGGGGCTCGGCCCAAGCAGGAACGGGATTACTTGAAACGCTTGCTGGATTTGCCGACGCAGTAAGTCAGAGACCGTACTCGCCGACGCAATTGGGGGTTTCCCACACGCGGACCTTGGTCAGGCGGGCTTTGCTGCCCGAGCGTTGCTGCACCGGGGCTTGCAGCCTTTCGAACCAATGTTTGGCCAAGCATTCGGCGGTGGGCTGAAACGGCACCACGTACAATTTGGACCCCAGGCGGACCGGATCGGGCACGGCGTAGCCTTTGCGGGTGATCTCTTCTTCCAACATGGCGATCCAAGCGGGTACATCAAGTCCGGTGGGTGCGAACATAGCCAAGAGTTCTCTGTCCTGGATCGACGCGAGAAACCCGTGGTCGCATAGAAGGTCGATCTGAGCCAGCATTTCATCCTTAAGGAAACCGAAATCCATCACCATGTCGGTCTGCTCGCCTTCGGTCTGCACGTCGGGGGCTTCGCATTCGGCTTCGATTCGGTAACGATGTCCATGAATGTGACGGCATTTGGAGCCGTGGGTCATAATGCGATGACCGGCATCGATATCGATGAAGCGGGTGATGCGGAAGGTCATGGCAAGCCCGCCATTTTATGCATTTGCAACGACAGCCGCCATTGGGGATGGGCCAAGCAATAGTCTGCGGCCAAGGTGGTGTTGCGCGTCAACTCGGGACCGTCCATGGGCTGCAAAAGAAAATGGTGGAACGCCAAGGCTTGGAACCTTTCGGGGGGGGCCAGGGTTTGCGGAAAGACCAGTTTTAATTCGTCTCCCTGGGTGACCGCAAGGGCGGCGTCGGCTTTGGGGCTGACGCAGACCCAATCGATCCCGGCGGGCAAGGATTTGGTGCCGTTGGTTTCGATGGCAACCAGGAAGCCTAGGTCGTGGAGATGGGCGATCAGATCGGAATCCAGTTGCAAGGCTGGTTCGCCGCCGGTGACCACCACCCATTTTTGCCCCGTTCCCGACCAGCAGCGTTCAACCGCCAAGGCCAGGGAGTGGGCATCGTCATAGCGGTCGCCGTCAACAAAGTCCGTATCGCAAAAGACACAAACGGCGCTGTCGCGGTCCTGTTCACGTCCGCTCCACAGATTGCAGCCGCTGAAGCGCAGGAACACCGCTTTGCGGCCGCTTTGGATGCCCTCGCCCTGAAGGGTGGGAAAAATCTCTTTAACGCTATAGGCCACTAATGATCACTGCCATGCAGGATCTTTTCCGCTATGCCGGTGTCGTAGGTCAGTGCATCCGCCGTCAGCGCCACCGCGCCCGGAAACTGGCCGCGAATCAGGCCCTTGCGTTCCAGCACGGCCCAGACGTTGGGATTGCCGAGGCCGGTGGCGTCGCTGGTCGAGACCACCTTGGAGCCCAGATGAAAATGATTGCCGTGGGGTTGGGGCAGGGCGTTTAAGAACACCTCGCCGCTTTCCAATCGGCTGGAAATTTCGGGGTGGCGGGCAAGTTCCTGAAACAGCGCCAATGTCTTGGCCTGGAGGGGATTGAGCTTCAACGGGTTAACGCGTGCGGCCATGGGGCAGTCCTTAAAGGTGTGTCACGTGTGGCGTGAAAGGGCGGGATTATACGCCGCCTGAAATCACCAACGCAAGACGCCGCCCAGTCGTTTGCTTTTGTCGGTGCCCAGTTTGGTCATCAACACCCAATCATTGACCTTCATAAAGCGCGGGGCCAGGAACTGGTAGATTTCGCGAATGCGAACGATGTTGCCTTCCGATCGGACCATATAGACGGTCTTCCACTTGCGGATATGTTCTTCCCACGGATGCAGACGGCGATAAAGATCGTTGCGGGTCTTGTGAATATATTCCAGCTGATTGGAAATGTTTTTCAACATGGCCATGACTTCACCGGTTTGGGCGTCGATGGTGTCGAACACTTCGGTAAACTTGCGGATGCAGCGTTGCGACAGACGCGCCACTTGGTCGGCGGTATCGACCATGGTTTTGTCGGCGCCGAACAAACCTCGCAGGCCTTGGATTTTTTCGTCGATTTTCTTGATATCGCCGAAGATGTCGCGCATGGCCTCCACATAGGCCAGTTGCTTGGACAGGGATTCGATTTGCGAGATGACCTCTTCGTGCTGGTCTCGGCCCAAGCCCAGTTCCTCGGCAGCTTCGGCGAAGGCCAGATTGATGTTCTTTTTAGTCTGAGGATCGTTGGCGATCATCATCAATTCTTCAACGGTGGTGAAGACTTGCTCGTCGCCGGTCATCCACGACACCAATTGCAAGGTCAGACGCTGTTTGGCGATCAGGAAATGCCGTTCGGACGGTTCCCAAGACGGTTCGCCGGTGGCCACTTCCGACGGCAGATCGTCGCCCATTCGCATGCCGTTGACGAATTGCAGGGCCTCGGCGACCTTGTTGAGCATGAGATCGTCGTGGGAATCCTTGACGATATTGAATTCCTTGCGGATGCCGTCGAACACCAAGACCGCTTCGTTGTTTTTTGACAGGGTCACCACAGCGACCGGTTCACCTGCTTCTGTGGTGCGGAAGTATAAATCCTCGAACGACTTGAAAAACTTGTGCTCGAAGCAAACGACTGTATCGGAAAGCGGGTCCGACTTTTTGTCCTTTGAATCGTCACTTTTTTTATCCGCCACAATGGACCACCCAGATAATGTGTTTCGAGAAATATGCCTTTGTTATTCCTTATTCTCAAGCTCAGTGCGCCGTACCTTACTTAGGTATGGTCATGGAGAGGAGAATTTGCCATTGGTCTTCGGTCAAGGGAACAACCGACAGGCGAGACTGACGGATCAGAGCGATGTCGGCCAAACGCGGTTCCGCCTTGATCTCGGCCAGGGTCACCGGACGCTGGACCGGGTGCAGGGTTTTGACATCGACGGCCACCCAGCGGCTGGTCGGTTCGGTGGGATCGGGAAAGGATTCGCGCGCCACTTCAACGATGCCGACAATCCGCCGTTCTTCGACCGAGTGATAGAAAAAGCAGGTATCGCCCAGCCGCATGGCCTTTAGATTGTTGGAGGCCTGATAATTTCTGACCCCGGTCCAGGCTTCCACGCCTTTCTTGACTTGGTCGCCCCAGGACCAGGCAGAGGGTTCGGATTTAATCAGCCAACGTGATGGCGTCTTCGGCGGGCTCATTGGGGCAGGACCTTCTTAAACGGCAGGATTTCCACCGATTGAAACAGGCCAGCCTTGACGAAAGGGTCTTGGGCCAGAAATTCGTCCAGCGTCGGCCTGTCGGGGAAGTCCAGCACCAGCAGGCTGCCGATCATAGATTGTCGGTCGTCGCTGAGCAACGGCCCGGCCAGGACGTATTTGTCGGCGTTGGCTTTTAAGAAGTCCAGATGTGCCGGACGATTGTCCAAGCGGAGTTGGGCGGCGCCCGCTTTATCCAAACATTTGACGACGAACATGGCGATTTCCTTTAAGTCAGCCCCCATCAAACCGGAAGGGACGGTTGAGCAACTGTGCGATGGCGTCATCCAAGCTGATGCCGCCATTGAGTACTTTGTCCACCGCCACGCAGACTGGCATGTCCAGTTCCATGCGGCGAGCGGTTTCCACCACGATGCCAGCGGTCCACACGCCCTCGGTCACGCCCTTGGCGCGGTCCAGGGCGTCGGCCAACGATAGGCCAGATCCCAAGGCATGGCCCAGTGAATAATTGCGCGATTGCGCCGATGATGCGGTGAGCACCAGATCGCCCAAACCGGCGGGGCCGATCAGCGTCTGCGCCCGTCCGCCTTTGGCGACGGCGTAGCGGGTCATCTCGGCCAAGCCGCGGGTGACCAGCGCTGCCCGGGCATTGTCGCCAAGACCACGGCCCTCGACGATGCCGCAGGCGATGGCCAGTACGTTCTTGATGGCTCCGCCCACCTGCGCGCCCACTAGGTCGTCGGACAGATAGGGGCGAAAGGTGGCGGTGCCCATGGCTTGCACTAAATCCCGCCCAATCCGCTGATCGGCGCAGGCCAAGGTGATGACGCAGGGCAGTCCGTGGGCGACTTCGTGGGCGAAGGTGGGGCCGGTCAAAATGGCGGTGACGGCGTCGGGCAAGATTTCGGCGACGATTTCGGTCATCAAGCGGCCGCTGCCCATTTCGATGCCCTTGGCGGCGATGACGACGGGAGTACCGGGCGCGATGGAGGATTTCATGGCTTGGCAGACAGTGCGCAGATGCTGGGCGGGAACCGCCAACACCAAGGCGTCCGATTGGGCCGCCTGGGCTAAATCCTGGGTCGGCACGATGCCGTGATCCAGAATCAAACCCGGCAGATGGCGCAGGTTTTGGCGGCTGTCGGCGATCTCGGCCACATGAGCGGAATCGTGATCCCACAGCAAAACGGAGCGCCCCGCCCGCCGCAAGGTGATGGCGAGCGCGGTGCCCCAGGCGCCAGCGCCGATGAGTCCAAAACGTTCCATCCCCTACCTTTACCCATTCCGGCCTTTGCGCGAAAGCCCCAACCGGTTAAATTATCGCATGAACACGATGTCGAAGCCTCGTTTGCGCCTGTTTGTTCCCGATGATCTGGGACCCGAGCGCTCGTTTATCCTGGATCAGAACCAGTCCCATTACCTTGCCCAGGTCATGCGCGCCGAAATGGGCGAAGCGGTGGCGGCGTTCAATGGCCGCGACGGCGAGTGGCGGTGCGCGATCTCGGCCATGACCAAACGGGCGGTGACGCTGGACGTGACCAGCCAAACCCGACAGCAGCAGGACGAACCCGATTGGTGGCTGTTGGCGGCGCCGATCAAACGCGACCGCATCGATCTGGTGGCCGAGAAAGCTTGCGAGCTGGGGGCCTCGGCGTTATGGCCGGTGATGACTCAGCATACGGTGATGAGCCGGGTCAATACCGAGCGTTTGGCGGCGCATTTGCGCGAGGCCGCCGAGCAATGCGAACGGTTGACGGTGCCCCGTTTGTTCGATCCCGTGCCGCTGGAGCGAGCTCTGCGCGATTGGGAGTCCGAGCGGGTTTTGATTTATCTGGATGAAACCGGCGGCCAGCCGTTGGCGCAGATTGTTGCGGCGTTGCCGCCTCAATCCAAGCTGGCGGTGTTGGTTGGGCCGGAAGGCGGTTTTTCCGAAGCCGAGCGGCGCTGGCTTAAAGACTTGCCAATGGTGCGGGTGGCCACGCTGGGACCTCGCATCCTGCGAGCGGAAACCGCCGCCATCGCCGCTCTTGCCGTGATCGGATCTATTTTACAGACGTAATGTCGCCCTGCTGCTCAAGGTCCGCCAAATTCTGGGCGAAGGCTTGGACCTCGCCCTTGGCAATGGCGGCGCGCAAGCCCTTCATCACATCCTGGTAATAGTGAATGTTGTGCCAAGTCAGCAGCATGGGAGCCAGGATTTCCTCGGACCGAATCAAGTGGTGGATATAGGCGCGGGAATATTCGCGGCACAGCGGGCAACCGCAGTCTTCGTCCAGCGGACGGGGATCGTCCTGATGGCGGGCATTGCGCAGATTGATGGTTCCGTGCCGGGTGAAGCCTTGAGCGGTGCGGCCCGAACGGGTGGGCATGACGCAATCGAACATGTCGATGCCGCGCAGCACCGCGCCGACGATGTCGCTGGGACGCCCCACTCCCATCAGATAGCGGGGGCGATTCTGGGGCAACAGCGGAGTGGTGGCGTCCAGCACCTGAAACATCATTTCTTGGCCTTCACCCACCGCCAGTCCGCCGACCGCATAACCGTCAAAACCGATCTGGGTCAGCGCCTGAACCGATTCTTGGCGCAAATCCGGGTAAACGCCGCCTTGGACAATGCCGAACAAGCCGTAGCCGTCGCGCGGTTGAAACGCCTGTTTCGAGCGCACTGCCCACCGCATGGACAGCTCCATAGAGGTTCGGGCTTGCTCGGGCGTGGCGGGAAACGGAGTGCATTCGTCAAACGCCATGGTGATGTTGGAGTCCAGGGCGTGCTGGATTTCCATGGAGCGTTCCGGGGTCAGATGATGCTTGGACCCGTCCAGATGGGATTGGAAGGTGACGCCGCTTTCGTCAATGGTCCTAAGCTTGGCCAAGCTCATTACCTGAAAGCCGCCGGAATCGGTCAAGATCGGACCGGGCCAATTCATGAATTTGTGCAAACCGCCCAGCCGGGCGATCCGCTCCGCGCCGGGGCGCAGCATCAGATGGTAGGTGTTGCCCAACACGATCTGTGCGCCGGTGGCGGCAACCGATTGCGGCATCATCGCCTTGACCGTGGCGGCGGTTCCCACCGGCATGAAGGCGGGCGTGTCGATGCCGCCATGGGCGGTTTCCAGGCGGCCCAATCGGGCGGCGCCGTCGGTGGCAAGAAGGGTGAAATCAAGACTCATGGGATTTCTCTAGCAGACAGGCGTCGCCATAGGAATAGAATCGATAGCCCGATTTAATGGCATGAGCATAGGCTCGCTTCATCTGATCGGTTCCGGCGAAGGCCGACACCAGCATGAACAGGGTCGAACGGGGCAGATGGAAATTGGTCATCAGCACGTCCACGGCCTTGAAGCGGTAGCCCGGCGTGATGAAGATGCCGGTAAAGCCGTCGAACGGCCTGACGCTCCCGTCCGCATCGGCGGCGCTTTCCAGCAACCGGGCCGAGGTTGTCCCTACCGCCACCACTCGGCCTCCGTTTCGCCTGGTTGTGGCGATGGCATCGACAGTTGCTTGGGAGACGCTTCCCCATTCCCGATGCATGACGTGATCGTCGGTGTCCTCGACCGAGACCGGCAGAAAGGTGCCTGCGCCCACATGCAAGGTGACGGTGGCGCGGGCGACGCCTTTTTGCTCCAGGCGTTCCAGCAGATCGGGGGTGAAATGCAGTCCGGCGGTGGGGGCGGCCACCGCGCCCTGTTGGCGGGCGAAGATGGTTTGGTAGTCGGCGCTGTCTTGTTCATCGGCTTTGCCGCCGCGAATATAGGGCGGCAAGGGCATCTTGCCATGACGCTCCAATCCGTGCAGCACGGTTGCGTCGTCGCACTGGAAGTCCAAAGTCACCTGTCCCGCTTCGCCCTTGACTGATACCAGCGCTGAAAAATCGTCGGCGAAGCGAATCAAATCGCCCTGCTTCAGTTTCTTGGCCGGGCGGGCGAAGGCAGTCCAAGTGGCAAGCCCTATCCGTTCCAACACGGTGACTTCCACCGAAGCCGTGTCGCGCTTGCCCTTCAGGCGGGCGGGAATCACCTTGGTGTCGTTGCTGACCAGCAGGTCGCCCGAGCGCAGCAAATCGGGCAAATCCCGGACGATTTTGTCCCGCAGCCCGTCAGTGTCCACCGCTAGCAAACGGGCGTGATCGCGGGGGCTGGCCGGGCGGTCGGCGATTAAACCGGGCGGTAGCTCAAAATCGAATTCGTCAACGCGCATGGGATACGTTTATCATAGGGGGTCTTTCGTTCATGAGGTTCCCGTGACCAACTTCGATCTTTACCCTCCCATTGACCCGTCGCAAAAGGGCTTTTTGGAAACCGGCGACGGTCATAGCCTGTATTGGGAGGTTTCGGGCAATCTCCAGGGACGTCCCATCGTCTTTCTGCACGGGGGACCAGGCGCTGGGACTCAAGGCATCTTCCGCCGTTTTTTTGATCCCAGCCGGTGGAAGATCATTCTGTTCGACCAGCGCGGTTGTGGCAAATCCAAGCCTGCCGCCTCGATCCAGGATAACACCACCGCCCATTTGATCGCCGATATGGAACTGTTGCGCCGCCATTTGAACATTGAGGAATGGACGCTGTTCGGAGGATCGTGGGGCAGTACCTTGGCTTTGGCCTATGGACAGGCCCATCCTGACCGGATTCTGGGCTTTTTCCTGCGCGGCGTTTTTCTGTTCCGCCGGTCCGAGGTGGATTGGTTCATCCACGGCATGGGACGGTTTTTTCCCGAAGCGCATCGGCGGTTCATCTCCTATCTGGATCAATCCGAGCGCAACGATCCGCTGGACTCCTATTCTCGCCGCCTTAATCACGCCGATCCCATGGTCCATATTCCCGCCGCTCAGACTTGGTATGCCTACGAGGAAGCCTGCGCCCGCTTGATTCCCCGTGCGCCGGCCCTGCGTCCCGACGATGAGTCGGCTTTGGCCATGGCTCGGATCGAATGCCATTATATGAAACATGACGGCTTCTTAAGCCCTAACCAATTGCTTGGGGATATGCCCCGCATAGCTCATTTGCCTTGCACCATCGTACAGGGGCGCTATGACGTTATCTGTCCACCCAACAGCGCCGTCGAATTGGCACATCGTTGGCCGCATTGTCAGTTGGTCATAGTGCCCGATTCTGGCCATTCGGCGTTGGAGGAGGGAACGCGGAAGGCCCTGATTTCCGCAGTAAATCAAGCCTAGCCGAGGGGTTCGTAACAATTCACAACAATTTGTTTCAATCCGTGGGTGGATTTTGCGCACAAGGCGGCGCATTGCTTAAGTATTAGTTATTTCCACAGGGAATTTGATCATGCATATGACCAACGTTCAAAGCGAGTCAGCGTTGTCTCTTTCTTCAGGGTCGTGGTCCAAGGATCCCATCCTGAATGAAATTCTGGAACACGTTGCCGCTGATTTCGGCATCAGCGTCCAAGAGATGATGATGTCTTGCCGCAGTCATGATGTGTGGAAGCCCAGAATGGCCGCCATGTATTTCGCCCGTCTGCTGACCCAGACGCCGTTGATCGATTTGGGCGGGGTGTTTGGCGGCCGCAGCCACACCACCGTTTTGCGGGCCTATCGCCGCTGTCGTTCGATGATCGAACAAGACGATGCTTGGTCGTTCCGCATGGACCGGTTGTTGGCCCGGTTGGTTGAACGCAGCATTCTGCCGCGCGTCGCCTAATCAGGTTCCTTGCGCCATTTAATGACGGGTTCGGTTCCGAATGTTATACAGACGGATCTGGAATAAGAATTGGGATCTGACCCGTCATGGCTCGCATAGCCGTTGTTGAAGACGAACCCATGCTTCGCATGGATATGGTGGAGTTTCTTGAAGATTGCGGCCATACCGTCATCGGCTGCGAACAAGGAACGCACCTGTTCGAGGCGTTGGCGCACCAGACGGTGGATGTGTTCATTCTGGATATCAATCTGCCCGGCGAAACCGGCTTTGTCATTGCACAAAAACTTCGCCAATCCTTTGAAAATACCATTGGCATCATCATGCTGAGCGCCCGCTCGAAAAGCACCGACCGGGTGGTCGGACTGGAAGTGGGCGCCGACGCCTATCTGGTCAAGCCGGTGGATCTGCGCGAGGTGGAAGCCCAGATTCGCGCTATCGAGCGGCGTCTGACTCCTGCCCAGCCGCTTCCCGCAGTGGATCCGGTCGCGACTAGCGCGGTTTGGGTTTACAATCCGGTGGATTGGACCTTGACCGATCCCGAGGGGCAAAGCATCAAATTGACCGCTTCCGAACGCACCTTCGTCTCTCAGCTGGCCGATCATCCCGGCGACCCGGTTAGCCGCGACGCCATTCTTACCGCTTTGGGCAAAAAACGTTGGGACCCCACTGACCGCTCGGTCGATGCTTTGGTTCACCGTCTGCAAACCAAAGCCGAAAAACAATTGGACGAGCGCCTGCCCATCAGCGCCGTTCATGGTTTAGGTTATGCCTTCAGCGCCAAATTGGAAATCAGATGACCGACCCCGATCGCAAAAAACTGAAGCTACACGCCAAGAAACCCGTCGCTAGTTCGGGTCCCGAGGTCAAGCCGTGGCGCATTCTGGTGGTGGATGACGATGTGCAAGTCCATATCATGACCGATTTGTTGTTCAAGGATTTCGTGTTTGAAGGCAGTCCGTTTCAGGCCGTACATGCCTATTCCGCCGCCGAAGCAGCCCAACGCTTGGCGCAAGATCCCGAGATCCCGGTGGCGCTGGTGGACGTGGTGATGGAACGGCCCGATTCTGGGTTGCAATTGGTCAAAGTAATCCGCAACGATATGGACAATCCGGCCATTCGCATCATTTTGCGCACCGGCCAACCGGGTGAAGCGCCTGAACGGGACGTCATCCAGGATTGCGACATCAACGATTACAAATCCAAGACCGAACTTACATCGCAAAAATTGTTCACCGCCTTGGTGGGGGCGTTGCGGTCGTGGCGCGACATTATGTACGCGGCCAAGATGGCCGAATTGCTTGCCGAAGCCAACAACACGCTAGAGCGCAAGGTCGAGGAGAGAACTCAGGACCTGTCCAAAGCCCTGGAAAAAGTCAATCAAGCCAAGCGGGACCTGCGGCAGTTCCTGTCCATGATGTCGCACGAATTCCGCACTCCACTGGCAGTGATCGATTCGGCGGCGCAGATGTTGATGATGCGCAAGGACGACGAACGCCGTGAAGGCACAGTTCCGCGCCTTGAGGCCATCCGCACCGGCGTTGACCGTCTGGTGGGATTGATCGACACTTGTCTGGCCGACGATCGGTTGGAATCGGAAACCATTGAGTTGAAGACTGAGCAGACCGATCTGTCGCCGCTGTTGCGCGCCGCCATCGATCAGCAGCGTCGCGCACACCCTGACCGCACCCTAAGCCTGAGCCTGCATACCTTGCCGGAATTACCGCTGGACATGGGTCTGATGGCCATGGCGATCAATAATTTGATCAACAACGCGCTAAAATATTCCAGCAAGGATGTGCATGTCGCGGCCACGGTTGCGGACAATCAAATTCAGGTGGAGATCACCGACTACGGCATCGGCATCCCCGCCGATGAAATGGATTTCGTCTTTGACCGCTTTTACCGCGCCGACAACGTCAAGGGAATGGCCGGTACGGGTATCGGCCTGCATATGAGCCAGCGCATCGTCCAATTGCATGGCGGTTCCATCGATGTGATCAGCAGCGAGGGCATGGGCTCGACCTTCACCATTCGTTTGCCGCTGGCTTAGTCGGAATTCAGCGTTTTCAGAAAAATAGAACGCAGCAGCATAGCGGCGGCGAAGCCGATCCAGGCGCCCGCCAGGGCGTCGCTCAGCCAATGCACGGTCAGCAGCACTCGGCTGGACGCTACCAGCGCGGCCATGGTGAAGAACGCCCAGCGATAGCGGGGAAACAGCACGGCCAAGGCGGTCATGGCAGCCCATGACGCCTGGGAATGGCCAGAGGGAAACGAGTTAACCGCCCAGCCGTGAGTCAGCGGATGCAGGGTGAATTCTTGGTTCTCCAACCACAATTTGGGCCGGGTCCGTCCCAGCAGATATTTGACCGAAAGCTCCACCGCGCCCGAGGCGCACATGGTTACAAAGACGTACAGGGACATTCGGGTCAGCGCGTCCTTGCCTCGACGCCACGCCCACAGGCCGATCAAGGCGGCGGGAACCATATACAACTCGGCGCGGCCCAGATTGGTGACGGCCTTGAAAAAAGTTTCCAAATCGCCGTGAACGCCTTGTTTCAGGGTCTGAGCCAGGGGGCGGTCGATAAAGGCGATACAAAGGACGCACAACAGCGCCACCGCTACCCCTGAGACGGCAATTGGCGAACGGCACTCAAGCTTCATCGGTTCGCGCTCTGATACAAGGTCAAATCCACCGGCTTGCCGTGGGAATAATTAATCCCGTGGACATCGCCCACCGGCTTGGGGGCAAGACCGAGTTGAGCGGCCTGGGCGGCGAAGGCGTCGGTTTCCTTCTTCTCGACAATGGCGACGCCGTCCGCATGGGCAGCCAGGAACGTGGCCGCGCCCGCGCCATCGGTCAGCACTGTCTTGGTTCCCAACAGGAACACCAAGGACGGTTCGGAAAATCCAGCGCTGGTGGCGGGGCCGGTGATGGCCAGAGTATCGATCTCAAGCGCCACGGCGCGACTGACCCACAGGCGGTCCAAGCTGGGGGCGACCCGTTGCAGCAACGCGGGCCACGCGCACAACGCCACCAGCATGACGCCCAATATCGCGCCGTGGAAGCGGCCCAGATATACTTGGGCGGCGGCGAAGCCGGTGGCCAAAAGGATGGCGGCGGCGACGGGAATCAGGGAAGAGTTGAACCCTTCGCCAAGTTTGACCGGCAGCAGCAGGATGGCGGCGGCCACTGCCACTCCCACCAATGACCACAAAACGGCGAAAGCGCCTCGGCCCAACTTTGATTTCCATTCCAACCCTTCGCATAATTTGGCTCCGGCCATGAGCACCAAGGCGGGGAAGGCGGGCAGGACGTAATGGGGCAGCTTGGTGGGGATCAGCTCGAACAGGACCCAAGTGGGGATCGCCCAGGCCAACAAGAAGCGGTAAACAAGACGCTTGCGATCACTCCAAACCGTGGCCAAGGCGGGAAACACCACCAGCGAAGCGGGCCACATCAGCAGCAGCGCCAGCAGCAGATACAGGCCGGGAAAGCCGCCATGGGCTTCCTGCGCGCCCAGAAGTTTCGGCAAAAGATCGGTCTTGATGGCCGTGCCGACGAAAGCGCCTTCGGTGGCGTTGTTGACCGCGATGAACCAGGGCAGGGCGATGGCGACGGTTAGGATAAAGCCGGTGATGGGACGCAGGCGCAGTAGCCAGCGGCCCGATCGGTCGGCAATGACCAGGGTTACGATGGTCAGCAGCGACACCATAGGAACGATGGGGCCTTTGATCAGAATGCCCAAGCCTTGCGCCAGCCAAAAGGTCATGGTTTCGGCTAGGTCAGGAGGGGCGGCGCGGCCTTGCTCGACCGGTCCTTGGCGCAATTCCATGGCCCGAGACGACACGTACATGCGTCCCAACGCGCCTTGGGCGGCCACCACGCAGGCCAACATCACTGCGTCGGTCTTGGCTTGATGGGCCTCGGAAATCAGCAACATGGAGACGGCCAGCAGCAAAGCCCCGACCAGCGCCGGACGGCTGCCCATCAATCCCTTGCCGAAGGCGAAGGTCATCAACACGGCGGCCCAGGCGGCCAAAGCGCCAGGCAAGCGATAGGGCCAGACCTGGGTGGACAGCGGATGGGACAAGGCGCGCACCGAGGCCGCTTGCAGCCAGTAGATCCCCGCCGGTTTCTTGGCCCGCATTTCGTCTTGGAAACGGATGCGGATGTAATCGCCGGTTTCCAGCATTTGCCGCGTGGCCTGGATGAAGCGCGACTCGTCACGGTCCAACGGCGGCAACGTGGATAAGCCCGGCGCGAACATCCCCAGGCAGACCAGGGTTAGCAGCGCATAGGGGCGGATGCCGGACATCATTTTATCAAGAAGCATTTTTGACCAATTCGTCGGAGGCGGTTTCGATGGTGGTTTCCAGCAGGGCCATAAACGATTTGCGGTCCTTGCCCGGAGGGATGGGCGGCAGAAGTCGGAAGGTGATTACGCCAGCATGTTTGGTGAAGGAGCGTTTGCCCCAACACAGGCCGGAATTGACCCCCATGGGAACCACTGGCACGCCGAGCGCGCCGTACAGCATGGCGATGCCGGAGTGATAGGTGCCCTTGGTTCCCGGCGCGGTGCGGGTGCCTTCGGGAAAGATGACGATGGCTCTGGCTTCGTCGCGGGCTTGTTCTGCCCCCTTGATCATGGATTTCAGCGCCTTGGCGCCAGCCTGACGGTCGATGGCGATGACCCCGGTCTTGGACAGATACCAGCCGAAAAACGGCAGCCAGGTCAGTTCTTGCTTCAAGACGAAGGCGGGATCGTCGATCAACACCGGAATGGCGAAGGTTTCAAACGCCGATTGATGTTTCGAGGCCAGGATATAGGGTTTGGGCGGCAAGTTTTCCAACCCCTCCACCGTCCACGTGATGCCGACGATCACCCGCATCAACCACAGAACCCCAGTCGCCCACAGGCGGGCAAACGGAATCATCACCTGGCGCGGCAACGCCAAAAGCGGCAGATAGACAATGGAAATGGGCACGGTCCACAGATAGAAGCAGACCAAATACACGGCCGACCGAAAACCCGTCACGATTGGTCTCCCTTGCGGATGGTGTTGCGCACGACGGCGATGGCGTACTTACTGTATTCTCCCGCCAACAACAATACATAGCCGCCCTGGCCGGTGCGGGCGCGGTCGGGAAAAACCGGATGGGGAATGACGGTGACGTCAGGCATGGCTTGGCGAAACTCCCACAGCGAGCG
>CAIYCT010000235.1 GCA_903924765.1 uncultured Rhodospirillaceae bacterium
GACGAGGCGACCAGTGCCCTCGATTACGAAAGCGAGCAGATCATCCAGGAAAACATGCGGAGCATCTGCCAGGGCCGGACGGTGCTCATCATCGCCCACCGGCTCAGCACCGTGCGCGCTGCTGATCGTATCCTCGCCATCGAACAGGGGCGGATCGTCGAGGACGGCAGCCACGACGAGTTGCTGGCGGGAAACGGACGCTACGCCAAGCTCCATAGATTACAGGCTGGAGCAGGCCATGCCCGTCGCTGACGGCCTGCGCTCGCTGCTGTCCCCTTCGGCTTTGCTGCGGCAGCGAGCGGAAGGATGGCGATCCCTGCTCCGGTTGCCTGACGGTCGCGGACAAACAGCCGGCGAACAAACGCCCGAGCCCCGTCACCGGAACGAGTTGGAATTCCTGCCGGCGGCCCTGGAAATCATGGAGACGCCACCATCGCCGGGAGGGCGTCTGCTGTCCCTGACCCTGTGCGCATTTTTCGTCATCGCGCTGGGCTGGAGTTGCTGGAGCCGGATCGACATCGTCGCCAGTGCCACCGGCAAGGTTATTCCGGTCGGCAAGACGAAAACCATCCAGCCCTTGGAAATCGGGGTCGTCCACGCCATCCACGTCACCGAGGGCCAAACGGTCAGGACGGGACAGCCACTGATCGACCTCGATCCCACGACTAGTTCGGCCGACCGCGAGCGTCTGTCCGGCGAACTGATGGTGGCCCTCACCGACATGGCGCGGCTCTATGCCGCCGCCGAAGGCAAGGAGGACGCCTATCTCCCTCCGGCCAAGGCGCCACCTGCACTGGTGGCGCTCAGCCGCCAACTGCTCGCCACCCAGCTGGCCGAGCATCGCTCCAAGCTGGTGGCCCTCGAGCGCCAGGAGGCACAGAAAGCCAGCGACATGGCCGCCATCACCGCAACCATCAGCAAGTTCGATGCGGTGCTCCCAATTCTACGGGACCGTGTCGCCAGCAGAAAATGGCTGTGGGATAACAATGCCGGCTCCCGGGTGGCTTGGCTGGAGCTGCGCCAGGATATGGTGGAGCGAGAGCACGAAAGGTCGGTCCAGCAGCATCGCCTTTCCGAAGCCCAGGCGGCCTTTCAAGCGGCGCAGGCGTCTCGCCGGCAGGCTGAGGCCGAGTTCAAGCGTACGGTCCTGGGCGACCTCAATCAGGCGCGCGACAAAGCCTCCAGCCTGGGTCAGGAGCTGATCAAGGCCGAACAGCGCGCCGCACAGCAGACCCTGACCAGCCCGGTCGCAGGCACGGTACAGCAGCTTCAGGTCACCACCATTGGCGGAGTGGTGACACCGGCCCAGCCGTTGATGATGATCGTGCCGGAGGGAGAACGGCTGGAAGTCGAGGCCACCCTCCAGAACAAGGACATCGGCTTCGTCGAACCGGGACAAGCGGTGGAGATCAAGATCGACACCTTCAACTTTACCCGCTACGGCCTCTTGCATGGCACGGTTCTGAACGTCTCCCAGGATGCGATCCAGCGCGATCGCCCGCCGGACGGCAGCAAGGCCCCAACCACACCGGATCTGGTCTTCACCGCCCGCATCGCCCTCGCCGAAACCAGAATACAGGTGGAGGACAAGGTCGTTCCCCTGGCACCCGGCATGGCGGTTACGGCCGAGATCAGGACCGGAACCCGCCGGGTCATCGAATACCTGCTGTCGCCGGTACTGCGCTACCACCACGAGGCGATGCGCGAACGATGACCCGGCCAGGGCCAGAACCCTGCTGCGTCAATGATGCCACGCAGCGGCGATGGCATTTTTCACGCTTGTATCGCCGGGGGGCTGGGCCGCCAGCGTTGGGTCGAACTCCGGATGGTGATCGGCATAAGAGGCCATCGCGGACACCAGTTGGTCGACCTGAGTGTCGAGCTTCGAGCCATCGGCGGTGACAAAGCTTTGCACCCGGGCCCTCTGGTTGCTCCCGAACCAGCCAGCGATGGTGATCTGATCATTGCTTCCGATGATATCGACCTGAAGATCGCTGCCGCTGCGGTGGAGCCAGAACTGATCGGCAGAAATGCCCTCCCCGAAATCCACCTCGCCGCGGGCGGTCTTGACCCCGTCGGAAGCGAGATTGTTGACGGTATCGCGCCCGCC
>CAIYCT010000236.1 GCA_903924765.1 uncultured Rhodospirillaceae bacterium
GATCAGCGGCAACTCGCGATTGTCACCGGCCTTGAAGGTGAACTTGACTTTCAAGTCGCCCAACTTCTCGGCCTTGTCCACCGCTTGGTAATAGAAGCGGAATTGCGGTTGGCCTTTGGTGCGGATTATGTCGAAGCTGAACAGCACGTCGTCGGCGGTGATGGGTCTGCCGTCATGCCAGCGGGCAGCGGGGTTGAGGGTGAAGATCACCCACGAGCGGTCGGACGGCGTCTCCAGCGATTGGGCGATCAGGCCGTATTCGCTGAAGGCTTCGTCGGCGGAGGGGGTCAGCAGCGTCTCGAACGGCATGCTCGAGCCTTGCGCTGGGACGCCCTTGATGATGAAGGGATTCAGCGAATCGAAGGTGCTGCCGTCGGAGGCCATGCGCAAGGTCCCGCCTTTGGGGGCCTTGGGGTTGACGTAGTCGAAGTGATCGAACCCGGCGGCATATTTGGGCGTCCCATGCATGGCGATGCCGTGGGTGGGGTCGGCATTAGCGAGGCTTGGGGTTAGTATGAGAAAACATATTCCCAAAATAATGGTCATCATTCCCGCGCAGGCGGGAATCCCGCTGCCGTGTGTCTGCACGGCATATAACTCATGACGCCGCAGACGCGGCTTTAGCCTGGATTCCCGCCTGCGCGGGAATGACGGTGGGGAAAAAGTGATCACCGCCATTGCAGGATATCCAGGGCTTGGGCGTGGAGACGCTTATCTCCTGCGGCGCAGACCTTGCCATCGGACTTCAGCGACAAAGCCTTGCCATGCCAGTCGGTGATGATGCCGCCCGCGCCTTCGATGACCGGAACCAGGGCGGCGAAATCGTGAATCTTCAGCCCGGTTTCGATCACCAGATCGACGAAGCCGGTGGCTAACAAGGCATAGGCGTAGCAGTCGGCGCCGTAGCGGGCGTTCTTGACCGACCCGACGATGCGGTCCCACGCCTTGCGGGTTTTAGGACCAAACAGTTCTGGCCCAGTGGAATAGGCGTAAGCCTTGGAAATATCCTTGCAAGGTCGGGTTTCCACTTTGCCGCCGTTCAAGGTGGTGCCGTGGCTCAGCGCACCCAGCCAGCGCTCGTCGGTAATGGCTTGATCGATGACGCCCAAGACCGGCTTGCCGCGATGGGTGAGGGCGATCAGGGTGCCGAAGCAGGGCTTGCCAGTGATAAAGGCCTTGGTGCCGTCTATGGGGTCTAGAACCCACACCCATTCGGCGTCGGCATGATCCTCTCCCCATTCCTCGCCGATGATGCCGTGTTCGGGGGCGGCTTGGCTCAGGATGTCGCGCATGGCTCGTTCCACTTCGCGGTCGGCAATGGTCACCGGCGAGGAATCGTCCTTGTCGTCGATTTCCATCGGCGTTCTGAAATATTGTTTGATGATCGGTCTGGCGGCGTCGGCCAAGCGATGGGCCAAGGTGATAAAGTCCATAGGAACGGTGTGAGTCGTCACGATTTTGCTTCCCCAATTTCTGCCCCGCAGTTTGCCGGGAAAACCACAAAAGAGACAAGAAGTACTTGCCTTAGCCGTTTTGTCGCCTTGCAAGCCCACAAACGATGTGGTAGGTAACCGACGCTTTTGGGGGGTGCAACGCCACAGCGCACTTAAGAAAGCAGGTAACTCCAATGTGATAAGTTTGGCCGCTTCGGTCGAGCTTCTGTCCTTAAAGGATCAGCCCAGGTGCCATCGGATTCAACTGGCGTAATCGCCGATCGCTATGCCCTCGCTTTGTTCGAGCTGGCGAATGACCACGGAGCGCTGGATCAGGTCTCTACAGACCTTACCAGCCTCAATGTCGCTATCAATGAATGCGCGGATCTTCGCCGCGCGTTGACGGGACTCAATCTAAAACGCGACACGCAAGCCAAGGCCATTATGGCCGTGGCGCTTGCCGCCGGTTTTTCTCAACTGACCATCAATTTCTTGGGGTTGTTGGGTAAAAGCCGTCGCCTGGACGCGCTGCCCGCCATTATCCTGTCCTTCCATGAGCGTCTGGCCCGCTATCGCGGTGAAGTGACCGCCAAGGTCAGCGCGGCTCAGGCACTAAGCGATCCGCAAATCGAATCGCTCACCGCTTCCTTGAAATCCGTGTTCGGCGCCAAGGTCGCTTTCGACGTGACCGTTGATCCCAGTCTGCTTGGCGGATTGGTGGTCAAGGTCGGTTCCCGTATGATTGACAGTTCGGTCAAATCCAAACTGCAAAACTTAAAGCTTGCTATGAAAGGGGTTGGATGATGCAGATCCGCGCGGCTGAGATTTCTGCGATCCTGAAACAACAGATCGCCAATTTTGGAACCGAGGCTCAGGTGGCCGAGGTCGGTCAAGTTCTGTCGGTCGGTGACGGTATCGCTCGCGTTCATGGCTTGGACAATGTCCAGGCCGGTGAAATGGTCGAGTTCCCCGGTGGCATCAAGGGCATGGCCCTGAACCTGGAATTCGACAATGTCGGCGTGGTTATCTTCGGCGATGACCGCACCATCAGCGAAGGCGACGTCGTCAAGCGGACCGGCACCATCGTCGATGTGCCCGTGGGCAAAGGCCTGCTGGGCCGCGTCGTCGATAGCTTGGGCAACCCCATCGATGGCAAGGGCGCCATCGAATCCTCTGAGCGCCGCCGCGTCGAAGTCAAGGCCCCCGGCATTATCCCCCGGAAATCCGTGCATGAACCCATGTCCACCGGCATCAAGGCCATCGACGCCCTGATCCCCATCGGACGCGGACAGCGCGAATTGGTCATTGGTGACCGTCAGACCGGCAAGTCGGCCATTCTGTTGGACACCATCATCAATCAAAAGCGCTGGAATTCGGGCTCTGACGAATCCAAGAAGCTGTATTGCATCTATGTGGCCGTGGGCCAAAAGCGCTCCACCGTCGCCCAGATCGTCAAGACGCTGACCGATTACGGCGCCATGGAATACTCCATCGTCGTGGCCGCCACCGCGTCCGAACCGGCTCCCCAGCAATTCCTGGCGCCCTATACTGGTTGCGCCATGGGCGAGTTCTTCCGCGACAACGGCATGCACGCCTTGATCATTTATGACGATCTGTCCAAACAGGCCGTCGCCTATCGTCAAATGTCTTTGCTGCTGCGTCGTCCCCCGGGACGTGAAGCCTATCCCGGCGACGTGTTCTATCTGCACTCGCGTTTGCTGGAACGTGCCGCCAAGATGAGCGACGAGCATGGCGCCGGTTCGCTGACCGCTCTGCCGGTCTTCGAAACCCAAGCCAACGACGTGTCGGCC
>CAIYCT010000237.1 GCA_903924765.1 uncultured Rhodospirillaceae bacterium
GGACCGCATGACGCCAAGGTCAAGGCCAGAACCGCTAGGGCTGATGTCACTGAGAGCATTGCGTTCATGATCGTCGTCCTCTTTATTGTACGATGTAACCGACCGGGCCTTTAAGCTGTTCCGGCAGCACCGGAGCGTCCTTGCCGCGGGTGGTGTAGGTTTCCTGGAGCTTTCCCAACAGGAAGCGATTGATGTCCGAAGTGGGGGCGAAGCCGTCCGAAGGGGTCGACAAAGCGTCGGGCCTGTCCACCGCCTGCACCACATAGGCCGACAGGATGACCACCAACTCGGTCTCGTTTCGCTGGAAGGCGTTGGAGCGGAACAGCGCTCCCAACACCGGCAGATCCATGGCCCCAGGCAAACCCGAAATATTGCTGGTGATGTCGTTTTGCAGCAGACCGGCGATCATGATCGACCCGCCCGACGGCAACTCTACCGTCGACCAGGCGCGCCGGACCTTGAAAGCGGGCACTGAAATGGTTTCGCTGATGGCGGTTTTGTTGGCGGTGTCGATGGATCTAACCTCGGTGCTCATCTTCAGGCTAAGCCGACCGGGGTCCAGCACGGTGGGGGTGAAACCCAGCAACACGCCGTACGGCTTGAATTCCACGCTGATGGCCCCATTAACCTGTGACACCGGGATGGGCAACTCGCCGCCCGCCAACATGGTGGCGGTTTCACCCGACACCGCCGTCAGATTGGGCTCGACCAGGGTGCGGATCAGCCCCTGACTTTCCAGCAAGCTTAAATTGGTCACCAAACTTCCGATCCCCATCACCGTGGCACTGCCATACATGCTGGAGGCGGCGGCGGCGATCATGCCAACCGAGGAATTGGTCGAGCCCGACATGGTGATATTGCTGCCCTTGCCGAATAGCGGGATGGAGTTGGTGGACACCCCCACTCCCAGTTCCTTAAGCACCGAGCGTTGGATTTCCGCCACTTTGACTTTCAACAAGACTTGCTGGTCGTTGGACACCTTCAGCAAATTAACCAGGTTGGCGTCTTGCAATACATAGCGCCGCGCCAAGCTCTTGACGGTGTTGGCCGCCTGTTCGGTCTTGACCGAGCCCGACAGATACAGGCTGTCATTGACCGCTTCCACATGGATGGAATGTTCGTCGGGCAAAACCTGCTTCAGCGCGTCTTGAATGGCCGAGGAATCCAACGCCACCTCTATATCCAAGCGACGGACGATCTTGCCCGCCCGATCCACCAAATAGACGTTGGTTTGGCCCACGGCGCGCCCGACCACATAGATCTGGGTCGGCGAGCGCACCATCACGTCGGCAATGTCCGAATTGCCCACCACCACGTCATTCACCTGCACCGGCAAAACGACGTCGATTGATTTGTTGATGCCGACCTTCAGGCTTGACGTCACCGCCGCTATGTCTTGACGCATCGCACTTGGATTGACATGGGTGACGCTGTCGGCCATGGCGATGACCTTCATGTGCGGAGCGGCGGCCTTGATCGTCTCTTCGGCGGCTGCGGAAGCGGCCAGAGAAAGCCCCACGAACAGAGCGGGAAGAATGTAACGGGTCATTGCAGGCCCCCTTCGGCGCTGATTTGTCCGGCGCGATTGATATGAATGAAAGCCCCGGACGCCCCCTTGGCCGACGATTTCGGTTTGCCGCCCACCAGCATTTTCAAAGCCTTGCTGGCCTCGGTATCGCTGGTGAAGCCTTGATCGGGCGTCGCCGACAATTGGGGTTCGGATTGGTCACCGGGCAAGCCGCGCAAAACCAATTGCAGGTTGCCCAGCAATCCCACAGCCGTCAGCAATTCGGCCTGTTTGGGCGTGACCTCAACCGTGGCGTTTTTGCCGGGAACGGCAGCGCCATCCTTGCCGCGTGCGATTTGCTGATCGATGGCCAAGATCTTAACGTCGGTCAGGACCGTTTCCGCCGCAAAGCGTTGAACATCGGAAGAAGCGCCGACTTTTTCGTGCTCGGCGGCATTCTGGAAATCCGCCGCAAGGACGATGTCTACTTTGTCGCCAGGAGTGATAAAGCCCGAGACGGCGCTGGAATTGGTAATAGCGATCGAGACCGCTCGCATGCCCGGCGCCAGCATTCCCGCCAGCACACCCGACGCGTCGGTGCGGAACAACGCCGCCGCCGACAAAGGCTCGCCCTCGCTCAAGGCCCGGCGGGCCACCTGCCCCGTATAGTTTGTCTTGGGGTCACTGTCCGGTTGACGCACGATTAAGCGCGGCGTGATGGCGGTTTGCGGCCATTTCTCATAACGCAGATCGTCGGATTGCAGCGCCGCCCCCGAGGTAACGTCACGGGCGATTACCAAGACCTCTTCCATGGGTTGCGATTGAGCTTCCACCGGCGGCGCCACTTGCCGGTCAACCCAGGCCTTGGCCAGGATGGCGGTGAGAAGCGCGGCGACCAAGGCGATGGCCACCACCAGAACGGCGGGTCTCATGGCCCCCTCCCGTATATTTCCACGCACAAAACGGATATGGACATTTCCATCCCTCCAATACCCAAACATCAGGAAATAACCTTAGTCGGCGACAGGAGGCGGTTCTGTGAGCGCACTCACAGAGATGATTCTTTTTAGTTTTTTCGAAATGAGGGTGATCCAACGCTATCTCGAATCGGAAACGCCCCCGACGGGATCGGAGGCGCTTCTTGGGGAGAGGCGAGATTTGAAGAAGGATTACGAGGTTGCTCCCGACAGGCTGGATGAAACCTTGGTGAAAACGGCGGTCAAGTCGGTGCCGACCGTGGTCATGGCCGAAACGGCGACCACGGAAATCAAAGCGGCAATCAAACCGTATTCGATGGCGGTAGCGCCCTTTTCATCACGAACGAATTGACGGAACATGCAGCGAGCGTAGGTCAACATGGCAAACTCCTTAAGTTTAAGTCAGTTAAGTCCATCTGGACTTGTTGGAGAGATTAAGGTGAGCACTTCACACCTCCCGTCTCTTGAAACTCACCTTATGGCATCGATCTTTCTTGTTCTGTGACCGAGTCCACAGAGGCGAAAAAACTTAGAGCCCGTCCGGAAGGTTCTTGAATCGGATGAATCACTTATGATTCTATCGTCCCCACGGCAACAAATGGGGGCGATATGTGGACGGCAGAGAATAGACAGGTCTATGAAC
>CAIYCT010000238.1 GCA_903924765.1 uncultured Rhodospirillaceae bacterium
CCTGCAACACCACGCCGATATTGCGCCGCAAATGGCTGATATCAATGTGACGGATATCCGCCCCACTGATCTTCAACAAACCGGCTTCCGGTATCTGAATCCCTTGGATCAACCGCGTTAGCGTGGATTTTCCCGAACCCGAGCGCCCAACCACCCCAATCATCTGTCCTGGTTCCACTTTGAACGACACCCCATCCAACGCCGGATTGGAAGTTCCCGGATAGCGGAAGGTCACGTCCTTGAATTCCATCTCGCCGTCAATGCGGGGGTAGATGTAACGCTCGCCCGGTTCCCGCTCGGGCGGATGGTCCATAATCGAGCCTAGCATGCCCATGGACAGGGCCACATGCTGGTAATTGTTGAGCAAGCCGACCATGCCCAGCAAGGGGCTGGTAACCCGACCAGACAACATGTTGAAGGCGATCAGCGAACCGACGCTCAAATTCCCGTCGAAAATCTGCACCGCGCCAACGCCCAAAATGGTCAATTGCATGACCTGCCCCAACATTTGGGTAAAGGTACCCGCCTTAGCGCTGAACTTGCCCAGATTCATCAAACGCTGCATGGCCTTGGCGATTTTTAGATTCCATTCGAGCAACCGCGCTTCCCCCAACACCAGGGATTTGACGGTGCGCATGCCGACGATGGTTTCGACCAAATGGCTTTGCCGCGCGCCTTCGACTTCGTTGTATTCGTTGATCTGGTGTTTGAAATAAGGAAGCATCATAGCAATGGTGATGGCGATGATGGCCGAGAAAAACAGCACCACCCCCGTCAGCGCGATGCTGTACGAACCCAATAAGACCAGCAAAATAGGCAACGGCAACAGATCCAGGGCGATCTGAAAGATTTGACCGGTCAGAAAGTTTCTGATCCCCTCGGTCTGGCCCATATTGCGCAGAACGATGCCCGCATTATTGGTTTCAAAATAGCTCAAAGGCAGCCCCAACATCCGCGCGAACACCTTCGAGGTTAAGCGCGCATCAATCCGGGTCGACGCAAACGTCATTAAGTTTTGCTTGATATAGCTGAAAATACTGTCGAATACGGTCAGAACGCTGAAAATCAGCAGCACCGCCTGCAAGGTGTGCAGGCTTTTATGGCTAACCACTTTGTCGATCATGATCTGGAGCAAGAACGGGGTGAAATATCCGATCACGCTGCTGGCCAGCGAAACAATGGCGATATCTCGATAATAGCGACCCTGTAGCATGATTTCGGGCAGAAACCAGCCGAAACCGAATTTCGTCGTGTTATTGCCATCGGCATAAACCCGCTTGCACAGGATAATTGTGCCGTCCCAATTCTCTTGGAATTGCTCGCGATCAAGCGTGACGATGCCAGCCTGTTCGGCCAGCGGGTCCACAATGCCCAGTTTGGCGTCGCCATTGGGCTGCTCGACCCGATCCGCCACCACGGCCCAATTGCCGTCCTTTTGCCCAATAATGACGGGATAGGCCGTGCCCAAGGCGATGATGTCCGCCCACGCGCTGCCGTGAAGCACTCGTCCTTTAAATCCGACCCGCGCCATCACCCTGAGAACCGAGCCGACCGGATCGGCGGCATCCGTTCCTGAAATCAAATCCAGAGGAGTGATTTCCAGTCCGTGATGCAGCGCGATGATATACAGGCACCGTAAGGCAGAGTGCAGGGGTGATGTCACCACAGACATTCGTTCTGTCTTTCCCTCAAACGATCTGTTTCCAAGAGGCAACTCATCTCCGGTCCAACACGGCCTACATAGCCCTAAATCGTCCGTGACGCCATAACCTTAACGATTAGCGCGGCAGCCAGGGGGAAATGGCCACGTTGCTGATGGAATTCTTGGGCGAGCCTTCGATCAGCTTGTCCGAAATCGCCATGTAAACCAAGGCGTGATTGTCCCGGTCATAGAAGCGATGGACACGCGTGCTTTTAAAAAAGACCGACGTCTTTTCGTTAAACACCGATTGCTGGTCGGGAATGTTCAAGGGCTCGACGATCGGTCCGCTTTGCACGCAAGACAGAGAAAATTCGGACTTGTCTTCGGCCAACCCCACCGATCCGGCGATGCCGCCTGTCTTGGCTTGGCTGAGATGACAGACAATGCCGGGAACGCTGGGATCACGAAAACTGCTGATGCAAACTTTGTGATTGGCGCCAATCAGTTTGAAGGCTGTGTCCACGCAGCCCAGTTCGCCATCCTTGGCCCAAGCTTGGGTGGACGCGGCCACGGCAAGGAGCGCGGCAAATATGGCCATAAGCAATCGGTGCATGAAGGGTCTCCGCCAGTCGTCAATAGCGGCAGACTATCATTGTTGGGGATGAAGAAACACTTTACTTCGCTGCGGGAAGATTACGCGGATCTCTAAAGCCTTACCCCGGATCGAGACGCCCCCATAATTTTTGCCATCCCCCAAAGAAACACTTGAGGCGAGCCAAGCGTCGGCTATAAGCTTTCCGCCGCTCTTGTCTGTGGAGTTGCCCCTTGCTTCTGTGGTTCGTCGTCGCCTATTGGATCGTATCGGTCGGTATCGGATTGTGGGCAGCTTCGCGCGTTCACACCGCCAAGGACTATGCCATTGCCGGTCGTCACCTGCCTTTCTACATGGTCACCGCCACGGTGTTCGCCACTTGGTTTGGGTCCGAGACCGTCCTGGGCATCCCCGCGACCTTTTTGCACGATGGCCTTAAAGGCGTAGTCGCCGATCCGTTCGGTGCTTCCTTGTGTCTGATCCTGGTGGGATTGTTGTTCGCAAGTCCCCTTTATCGGCAAAACCTGCTGACCATTGGCGATTATTATAAGAAACGCTTCGGGCGCAAGGTCGAGGTCCTCACCACCATGGCCATCGTCATTTCCTATCTGGGGTGGGTGGGAGCGCAGATCACCGCGCTGGGGTTGGTGTTCAACGTGGTGTCCGAGGACGCCATTTCCCGCCCCTTAGGCATGATGATCGGGTCGGGCACTATCTTGATCTACACCTTTTTCGGCGGCATGTGGGCGGTCGCCATCACCGACTTGCTTCAGATGGTCATCATCGTCATCGGCATGCTGTATATCGGGGGCGAGGTCAGCACCCAAGCAGGCGGCGTGGGCGCGGTTCTCGATCATGCCAGAGCCGCCAACAAGCTGAATTTCTGGCCTGCGATGGATGTGAAAGAGATCCTGGGATTCTTCGCCGCCTGGATCACCCTGATGTTGGGGTCCATTCCGCAGCAAGACGTCTTTCAGCGGGTGCAATCGGCCAAGACCGAAACCATCGCGGTATGGGCTTCGGTATCGGGCGGCGTGCTTTATTTCCTGTTCGCTTTCGTGCCGATGTTTCTGGCTTATTCGGCGACGATGATCGATCCCGAAATGGTGGATGGCCTTTTGGCCCAAGATCCGCAGATGATCCTGCCTACTCTGGTGCTGCGTCATGCCCCGCTCTTCGCCCAGGTGATGTTCTTCGGGGCCTTGCTGTCAGCCATCAAAAGCTGCGCGTCGGCGACGCTGTTGGCGCCGTCGGTCACCTTCACCGAGAACATTCTGCGGCCGATGCTGGGAGATCTGCGAGACAAACGGCTGCTGCTGTGGATGCGCGTCGTCACGTTGATTTTCACCGTGCTGGTGTCGTTGTACGCCCTGAACTCCAAGGCCAGCATTTTCAATATGGTGGAAAACGCCTACCAGATCACCTTGGTCACCGCGTTCGTGCCGCTGGCCGCCGGAATTTTTTGGCGACGGGCCACCAATCAGGGCGCCTTGTCCGCCATCTTCTTGGGGTTCTCGGTGTGGATGGCGCTGTTGCTCGTGGGCGGAGAGGACCCGCCGATGCCCGCGCAATTCGCCGGATTGCTGGCCAGTTTGTTCGGCATGGTGGCGGGATCGCTAGCGCCGACCCTGTTCGGACGCGAGCTTCCATCGACGGCCCATCGCCATCTTCACCCCCATCCCCATATCCATCCCCAAAACCACCCTCATCATCATCACCCTTCTGAATCGGAACTCTCTAGCCGATCAGAGTGAGCAAGCGGTCTTCCAGGCGTTTCGACTGAAGGCGAGCCGAAAATTCGGCGGCGGCGAGCCGGTGGGCCTTCACGCCCATCATCGTTGTTTCCAGCGGGTCCTGGCAGAGACGCGCCATGGCCTTGGCCAAGGATTGTTTGTCGGTGGCGGCAACCACCAACCCTGCCTCGGCCTCGTCAACAATCCCCTGCAAACCGGTATAGTCGGACGCAATCACCGGAACGCCCAACCCCATGGCCTCGACCGCCACGCTGGGCAACCCTTCGCGGTCACCGTCTTTGCCGGCGATGCTGGGAATCACCAAGGCCACCGCTTGGACCATGGCGATCCGCATGGCTTCAGCATCCAGCCAGCCCGAAAACGCGACATCGGGCAGATCCTCAGAACGCGCCTTGGCCTCGGCCATCAACGGACCATCTCCCGCCAAAATCACCGGCGTGGCGATTCCTTGCGCGCGCAGCAATCGGATGGCTTCGATCAACACGAAAATGCCTTTTTTCTCAACGAATCGCCCGGCGAACAGAAAATGTTGGGGCTGTCGGGCTTGAGGGGCCTCCAGCACCGTATCGGTGCCGATATGGATTACCTCCAGCTTGCTTTCGGGTGCGCCTCGCTCCGCCAGCTTGTCGCGCACGGCG
>CAIYCT010000239.1 GCA_903924765.1 uncultured Rhodospirillaceae bacterium
CGATCAATGACAAACCAAAAAAGCCAGCGCTGACACCTCAAAAGGTGGGCGACTTCATTCCGGAATGGTGGGCGACATCAAAACGGAATCCATGGGCGACTTGATCCCGGAATCCCCGGGCGACTTCACCGGAATCGGCAGGGAATTAGATAATTCGTAACGGTGGCGAGATTCCGTTTGTAATCGCTCTTGGATTTACGCCGCTCCAACCATTTCTCTGCGACCATCTTAAATGATGTCGTCTTAGCAGCAGGTGCTGCTGCGATTGCAGCCGCTATGACCGCTTTGTTTGGATTAAGGCGATATTCTTCATATGCATAAATGGCTTTACGCTTGGCGTCGTTGATATTGGATGTTCCAGTTGATTTCCGTATTGCACGATTACCAACACGGAAGTAGTAATTGAATATGCCGCCAACTGAATTATCACGGATGTAAATGTATATGTCGTCTATAACTTGTATGTAATCATTCTTAACCATAGTGTATCCTTATGTAATTAACTATGATTACATTATACTATGCCTGTGTATGAATAGTCAAAATTAAACAGCACTGCATTTATGCTGCAATCTGTGTATGGATTTGTGTATGGATACTGTTGAAACTACCTTTAAAGAATGGCAGTTTCATTGGGGTTTCGCCAAATGGCAAAAACATAGCAAGACAAGCACCCTTAATGGGTGCTGGCTGTTTTCTGCTAAGTATATGATATTTAAGGGGAAATATGGTGCCGGCGGAGAGACTCGAACTCCCGACCTTGGCTTTACGAAAGCCCTGCTCTACCAACTGAGCTACGCCGGCCCCTAAACGAGAGGGCGGACAGTACAGCCCCGAAAAAAGAAATGCAAGAGGCTGTGAACCGTTCCCGAACGATCCTTCTGGCGGACTATTCAATGACCTTGACGGCGAACTTGGCGGGCCATACAAAGCATACTCCCAAAAACAGCGGCGAAAAGCCCATCCTAGGCTCAGTTCATGCTTCACTTCACCAAAGTTAAAACCACGCTCATCTGGCTTGTTTGCGCCCTCGGCGTAATTTTCAGCCTGCCCAATCTGGTCAAACCCGGCACTTTGCCCGATTGGGTGCCCATGCCCCGGTTCCATTTGGGATTGGACTTGCAGGGCGGGGCGTACTTGCTGCTTCAGGTGGACGGCGACGCTTTGATCAAGGAGCGGCTGGACAGCGCGGTGGATACGGTACGCGGCGCACTGCGGTCCGGCCATATCGGCTACAAGGATTTGGGTTCGGGCGACAAGGCGCTGTCGTTCTCGCTGACCGATTCCACCCAGGCAGAGGCGGCGCGAAGCGCGGTGGCGCTGCTTACCGGCAATGCCAACGAGACGTTTGCGTTGGAGCGCGACGGCGACAAGTTCCGTCTGGTTTTGGGCGAACGCGCCATCAAGACCGCACAGGACAAGGCCATCGAGCAATCCATCGAGATCGTGCGCCGCCGCATCGATGAAACCGGCGTCAACGAGCCGGTGATCGCCCGCCAAGGCGCCGACCGCATCTTGGTGGAATTGCCCGGCATCGACGATCCCGAACGGATCAAGCGCCTGCTGGGCCAGACCGCCAAGATGACGTTTCATCTGATGCCGTCCGATCAGAATGCGCCGACCGCTGGCACCAAGTTGCTGCCCATGACCGACCGCCCCGGTCAAAGCGAGCGAGTCAACATCAAGGTCGAGTTGGACGGCAGCCATTTGCGCGATGCCTCGGCCAACACGGACAACCGCACCGGCCAATGGGTGGTGCATTTCGCCTTCGACACGGTGGGGGCCAAGCGCTTCGCCGACATCACCCGCGAGAATGTGGGCAAGCCTTTCGCCATTGTGCTGGACGGCAAAATCATCAGTTCGCCGGTAATCCAGGAACCCATCACCGGCGGCCAGGGACAGATCAGCGGCCATTTTTCGGTACAAAGCGCCAACGAATTGTCGGTGCTGCTGCGGGCGGGCGCTCTGCCCGCGCCATTGACAGTGATCGAGGAACGCACGGTCGGTCCCGATCTGGGCGCCGACGCTATCCGCGCCGGAATGATCTCGGTGATGGTCGGCGTTGCGCTAGTGGTCGGCTACATGACGTTGACCTATGGCCTGTTTGGACTTTTCGCCAACATCGCCTTGGTGTTCAATTTATTTCTGACCGTCGCCGCTTTGTCCCTGCTGGGCGCGACCCTGACCTTGCCCGGCATTGCCGGTATTTTGCTGATGCTAGGCATGGCGGTGGACGCCAACATCTTGATCAACGAACGCATCCGTGAGGAAGCGCGCCTGGGCAACAGCCCCGCCGCCGCTATCACGGCGGGTTGCAAGCGGGCGTTCTCGACCATTTTGGACAGCAATCTGACCACCTTGATCAAGATGGTGCTGCTCTATTCGGTGGGCACCGGAACCGTCAAAGGCTTCGCCGTCACCATTTCCCTGGGCATCTTGGCGTCACTGTTTACCGCCACGGTGGTCGCGCGCTGGCTGATGGCGGCGTGGTATCGCCGCACCCGCCCGTCTGTCTTGCCGTTCCCCGAACGGTTCCGCATGGTGCCCGAAGGCACCAAGATCGCCTTCATGAAAGGCCGCAATATCGGCCTGATCGTGTCGCTGGTTTTAAGCGTTGCGTCGGTGATTTTGTACTTCAAGCCTGGGCTTAATTACGGCGTCGATTTCGCGGGTGGCACGGTGATGGAAATCCGCACCGAGCAGCCCATGGAATTCAGTACCCTGCACGATGGACTGGGCCAATTGGGATTGGGGCCGATCCAATTGCAGCAATTCGGCTCGCCCAATGAAGTGCTGATCCGTTTCGAACGCCAAGCCGGGCCGGAAGGCATTCAGGCCCAAGCGGTGAAAAAAGTGTCCGACGCCTTGGCCAAGAACTTCACCGGCATCGCCGTCAAGCGGGTCGAATCGGTGGGCGCTTCGGTCAGCGACGAATTGTTCGAAAACGGCATGATGGCCCTGGGTTTGGCCATCGTTGCCATGCTGGCCTATATCTGGTTCCGGTTTGAATGGCAGTTCGGCGTGGGCGCGGTGGTGACCTTGCTGTTGGACGTGACCAAGACCGTGGGCTTTTTCGCCATCACCGGCATGCAGTTCAACTTGACCGCCATCGCGGCGATCCTGACCATCATGGGCTATTCCATCAATGACAAGGTGGTGGTCTATGACCGTGTGCGCGAGAATTTGCGTAAATGGCGCAAGATGCCCCTGCGCGAGCTGATCGACCGCTCCATCAATGAAACCCTGTCGCGCACCACCGGCACCTCGCTGGCAGTGTTCCTGGCTACGCTGCCGCTGGCCTTGTTCGGCGGTGAATCCTTGCGCGAATTCGCCTGGACCTTGCTGTTCGGCGTGGTCCTGGCCACCTCGTCCTCGATCTTCATCGCCGCACCGATCCTGCTGCATCTGGGCGAGAACCGCCTGCGCCGCGGCACGGTGGCCGAGGATGGCGCGACGGCGGAAAAAGAGGCGGTCGAGCAAGCTCCTTAGAATCAGGGCTTATCCCACCGACGGGCGGTAGCGTCATCGGACTCCTTGGCGGCAACCCATTGGTCGCCATCCTTGGTATGTTCCACCTTCCAGAACGGGGCTTTTGTTTTCAGCCAATCCATCAGAAAGCGGCAGCTGTCAAAAGCCGCGTCGCGATGGGCCGAGGCGGTGGCGACCATGACAATGCGCTCGCCCGCTTGCAATCGGCCATGGCGATGGATAATTAAAAGGTCTTCCAGCGGCCACCGGGCGCGTGCCTCGTCCTCAAGGGCGGCCAACTGCTTTTCGGTCATGCCGGGATAGTGTTCCAGTGTCATGGCGGTAATGACCGTATCGCCCGTTTCCGCGCTTGTGAAGTCCCGCACCAGACCGATAAACTGGCAAATGCCACCAGCCTTGCCGGAAGGACCGCCGAATCCCAACAGCTCTTGTGCCGGATCGAAATCCTGGGTCTGCACCTTGATCAAGCGTTCACCCTCCGGTTACGGGTGGAAAAAACGCGATTTCGTCGAACGGGCCGATAGGGTGATGGATGGACACGTAGTCTTGATTGACCGCCATCCGTACCGTATTCAAATCGGCGAAAGCTTCATGGAACCCCGGCGAGCGGGTCTTCAGCCAATGGATCAGCGAGTCCACAGTATCGACATCGTCGGGCGGCGTCACCTCTTCCTCGCCGATTCCGACTTTAAGCTTGATCCAGGCGAAATACAGAATCTTCACTTTTCGTCCTCGCGCAGCGCCTCGATCCCTGCCCGCAAATAATCCCAACCAGTCACCAGGGTTAGTCCGGCGGCAATCCACAGACACGCCTCGCCCAACATCTTAGGGTACAATATCGGCGGCCCCGAATCGCCCACCAGCAAAACAGGCAGCGCCACCATCTGGAAGCCAGTCTTCCATTTAGCCAATTTAGTCACCGGCAGGCCGACCCGCAATTCCGCCAAGAACTCGCGCAAGCCCGACACCAGAATCTCGCGCAACAGGATGATCAAAGCGGGCAACACGCTGGCCGGGCCGATGCGATCGAAGGTGGCCAGCATAAACAAGGTCGATCCCACCAGCAGCTTGTCGGCGATGGGGTCCAAAAACCGGCCCAAAGACGACACCTGATTGCGGCTGCGGGCCAAATATCCATCAAACCAATCGGTCACCGCCGCCGCGACAAACACCCAACAGGCAACCCAGCGGGCCCAATCACCCTCCAGATAGAAGCTGCCCACCACGATGGGGATCACGGCGATGCGGGACAAGGTCAAGATATTGGGCAGGCTGGTTATCATCGACGGATATTAGCCTTACGAATGAAAGTGGTCATAGATCTTTTTCGCTATGGCCTTCGAAATTCCTGGCACCGCTTCCAAATCGGTCAATCCGGCGTTGGCCACTTCGCGGGCCGAGCCAAAATGATGCAGCAAAGCCCGCTTGCGGTTGGCGCCAATTCCGGGCACCTCGTCCAGCACCGATTGGCCGATGGCTTTGGAGCGCTTGGCACGATGAGCGCCGATGGCGAAACGATGGGCTTCGTCGCGCAGACGCTGCAAGAAGTAAAGCACGGGATCGCGCAGGGGCAAAGAGAACGGCTCGCGCCCTTCCATGAAAAACCGTTCACGCCCGGCATCCCGATCCGGCCCCTTGGCGATGCCTGCCAAAGTGACGTCGTCAATGCCCAGTTCGGCCAGAACCTCGATAGCGGCGGTCAATTGCCCCTGCCCACCGTCGATCAGCGCCAGATCGGGCCACAGCCCCTTCTCGCGGTCCGGGTCCTCGGTCATTGCGCGGCCGAAGCGGCGGGTCAAAACCTCGCGCATCATGGCGAAGTCGTCCCCGGTTTGGCCGTCCAGGGTGCGGATGGTGAATTTGCGATAGGCGGATTTCATCAGTCCCTCGGGACCGGCGACGATCATCGCGCCCACAGCATGAGTCCCTTGGATGTGACTGTTGTCATAGACCTCGATGCGAGCAGGCGGATTGTCCAATCCGAACGCCTCTGCCACTCCGGCCAGCAATTTGGCCTGAGCGCTGCCCTCGGCCATGCGGCGGCCCAAGGCGTCGCGGGCGTTTTCTTCCGCCCGCTCCACCACCCGGCGGCGGTCGCCCCGTTTGGGCACCAGCACAGTCACCTTGCGTCCCGCCTTTTCGCTCAGCGCCAAGGCCAAAATCTCTGGTTCCGACGGGTCGCAGCTCAGCAGGATTTGTGGCGGTGGCTCTTTATCGGCATAAAACTGGCCCAGAAAGGCCGCCATGATGTCCGCCGTCTCGGCCTCTTGCGCATGGCTGGGAAAATAGGATCGGTTGCCGCAATTGAATCCGGCCCGAAAAAAGAACACCTGGACGCAGGAATAGCCCCCCGCCTGATAAAGCGCCACCACGTCGGCGTCACCCAATTCCAGAGGATTGATGTCCTGATGCAATTGCACATGGGCCATGGCGCGAATGCGGTCACGATAGATGGTCGCCTGTTCGTATTCCATCTGGGCGGAAGCGACATCCATGCGCTCGGACAGCGCTTTCTGAATCGCTTGGCTGTGTCCGGTCAGAAACGCCCGGGCTTCTTCCACCAGCGCTTGGTAATCGCTGGCGCTGATGCGGTCCACGCAGGGAGCGGAACAACGCTTGATCTGAAACAGCAAGCACGGTCGGGTGCGATTGGAGAAGACCGAGTCGGAACAGGTCCTGAGCAGAAACGCCCGCTGCAAGGTCGCCAACACCTGATTGACCGATCCGGCCGAGGCGAAGGGACCGAAATATTCCCCTTTGCGATTGCGCGCGCCGCGATGTTTGATCACTTGCGGCCAGGGATGATCCCCGGTCACCAAGATGTATGGAAACGTTTTATCATCCCGAAGCAAGATATTGTACCGGGGCGCCAAGCGCTTGATCAGGTTGCTTTCCAGCAGCAAGGCCTCGACCTCGGTGTGGGTGGTGACCACCTCCATGCTGACGGTTTCGGAAATCATCCGCTGAATGCGCAGGGTTAACCGGTCAGGTTTGGTATAAGACGAGACCCGCTTTTTTAGATTCTTGGCCTTGCCCACATAAAGCACGTCACCCTTGGCCGACAGCATCCGGTAAACCCCCGGTTGGCTGGTCATGGTTTCAACAGTACGCTCGATTACCTGAACGCCGACTGCCAATGAAGGTGCAGTGGAAGGAACGCTGTCTTTTCCGACACTTGGCATTTCACACCATAAAAAAGGAAACAATCTGACCCGAGCAAGCGGCCAATTGTGACAGAAAATATCCACCGTATCTGTGGATAAGTCTGTGAACAATTCTGGGAAAGCGCCACACACCCCAAGCCGACCATGGCTTTGTCCATATTGCACAATATTTGAGCAAAACGCCTAATTCCTTATTTTTCAACAACTTAGGCGTTGTCAACCCCCCACCCCATGAATCTACGTTACAATTTTAGGACTATTAGGCTAAAAAAATACGACAAACCGCACGGAATCTCTACTTGTGCAAAACTTAACCTATTCCGCGCTGGAAAAATCACCCGGCGCCCAATCCAAATGCTGCCCCCCATCAAGCGCAATCATCTGCCCGGTATAGGACGGTGTAGACAGGATGAAGCGTAAAGCGTCGACAATTTCTTGCGGCGAGGTCGGAACTTGCAGCGGCGTCCGCGCCGCCTGAGCATCGAATTGCCGCTGGGTCTGCCTCGTGCTTGGCAAAGCCGGTCCGGGGCCGATGGCAGCCACTCGGATGCGGGGCGCCAGCGCCAGGGCCAGAGTCTGGGTCAAAGTCCATAGGCCGGCCTTGCTGAGGGTATAAGACGTAAAATGAGGCGTCAGATTCCACACCCGCTGATCCACCATATTGACGATGACGCCTTTGGCATCGGTAGGCAGGGCTTTGTCCATCTGCTGACTCAGCACGAAGGGAGCCCGCAGATTGGTTTCCATATGTAAGTCCCAGCCATCCCGAGTGGCGGTGGCGACCTCGTCCCGTTCAAACCGAGCGGCATTGTTGACCAACACCCCCACCGGACCCATGCGTTCGCTTACCGCCGGAATCAGTCCCTGTGTCTGGCGCTCGTCGGTCAGATCGGCTTGAAAGGCGCAGGCCTCGCCCCCGTTTGCTTTAATGCAAGCAACCAGATCATCAGCCTCGCGCGCGGATTGAGAATAGTGCGCGGCAACCTTGAAACCGTCCTCGGCCAAGGCCAAAGCCATGGCTCGACCCAAGCGATGGGAAGCACCAGTTACCAAGGCCACCGCAGGAATGTTTGGCACACTCATGACGCCTGAACCGACGTTTTGCCTCCCGCTTGGCGTGACAGAACCACACGCTCGCGCTTGGGCTTCGGCGTCAGTTGAATACCCTCCAACAAGGGGGCCACGGCACCCGCATTGGCGGGGCGTTTTTGCGGATCGGGATGGGTGGCGGACTGAATGAAATCCCACAATTGCTCGGGAACATCATCGGGGGCGTCCATGGCCTGAATGTCGGCGACAGGCGGCTGCCCGGTCACGAAGCGGTAGGCCAAGGCCCCAATGGAAAAGACGTCGGCCTCGGCCCCGACCGAACTGGCGTTTTCCCATTGTTCGGGCGCGGTATAGGGACCGCAGTCCGGCCAGATGTCAGGAAGCGGTGGATTGACGCCGGGAAACTTGGCCATGCTGAAGTCGGCCAAACGGACCGAGCCGCCCTCTTTAGCCGTCAACAAAATATTGGAAGGCTTGACCCAGCGATGCACGATGCCGCGCCGATGCACGGCCGCCAAGGCCGAGGTCAGTTGCCGCAACAACAAGATGGCCCGTCCCGTCGATATGTACCGGGGGCGTTCATGCTCCTGAGCGGCGGCGATGGCGGCCTTGTCGGTGAAGTCCTTGCCGATTTCAAAGGCCAGATGGGCGGCGAAAAAAGGCATCACAAAATAGGGGCGGCCATCGGGCAATTGTTCCAACGCCTTGATCGGGACCACATAAGTGTTTTCCACCGACGCCAATCCCCTAGCCTCCGAGATGAAGCGCCCCAGCCATTGGGCCGGACTGAGCGGCGAATCCGCCAGCCTGCGGGGATCAAATAATTTGATCGCCACCGGCACCTGCAAATCGGGGTCGTGACAAAACACCACTTGGGCATAGCCCGTGGTCACCGACACCTTATGAATGACGTATTTGCCGATCCGTTCCATGAACAACCCAAATCATTTGCCTGCGGAAGACTATCATTTTCCTTCCCGCGCGTCTCAGCATTCTTTTGTGTAAAACGACCCTGGAGTCTTGACAAAACTCCAGGGTCGCAAAGGGATTAGAAGATCAATTTCTCGATGTGCGAGAAGTCGACCACATCATGCGCTTGAGAATGAGCAGTGTCGGTGAACACATGGCCCACGGTTTCGGAATGGATATCGATGGTTCCGTGACCGGTCAAATCCGTCCAACCCGCATCGGTTTGCAAATAAAGATGCTGGTCGCCATTGGCATGGAACTTGGACAGATCCAGAACGTCGGTCCAGTTGGTCGCCGTGGCTCCCGTCACCACGTCATGTCCGGTCAAGTCGATATGAACCGTCTCGGAGCCCCAGGTGGACGCGGCCGTGTTGTTGACCGTAATGGTGTTGTAGCCCGACGTGCCGGTCAGATCGATGTTGAGACTGCCGCCGGTCAGCGAAATCACATCAACGCCATGCGACCCAGCCAACGCCACAGTGTCGCAATCAGCAGACCCCAGGATCAACGAGTTGGTGCCGTCGCCCAGGCTGATATTGTCGGATCCCGACCCATTGGCCAGATTGATGGTGTTGTTGCCGTTGCCCAGGCTGATGGTATCGCCGTAATTGTCGGCGGTGTCGGTAATCGAGTTGTTGCCATTGCCCGCAGTAATATCGGATCCGCCGCCTGACAAAGTGACGGTGTTGCTGCCATCGCCCACCGAGATGTCGTAGGAGCCGTAAGCGGCGCTTATGGTGTTGTTGCCGTTCCCAGCCTCGACCGAGCCGATCCCACCGCCGAAGGTGATGGAATTGTCGCCCTTGCCCACGTCAACATCATAGGCGCCATATGCCGCCGACACAGCATTGTGACCGTCGCCCAAGACAACCTCGCCGCTACCGCCGCCCAGATTGACACTGTCATTGCCGTTGCCTGCATGGACATCTTGATAGCCCCAACCAGTTTGGAAACTGTCGTTGCCCGATCCGCCAGAGATGTAATCGCTGCCTCCGTCCGAGACGAAGTATTCGTTGCCCGCAACCGTGTGGTGATCGACCTGATGAGTGCCCCACGCATAATGATAGTGGTTCCCGCTGCCGTCATCGCCGCTGCCGGTCGAACCTGCCGTCACCACGATGTTCGCTGTAGCCGTGGCGATCACGCCATGAGCGTCGGTGGTAGCGAAGGTCACCGTATCGGTCCCGGTGAATCCGCTGTTGGACTCATAGGTGTAGCTATGACCGTCGGTCCCCAGGACAACCGTTCCATGACCCGCCGTCGCCGTGGTGATGGCGCTTAAACCCGCGCTGTCGGAAACAAGGATCGACCCCGTCACCAATTGCTGGGTCTGGGCAGAAGCCCCCGTCGCCGTTTCGGTCAAGCTATCGGCCACGACCACTTGCGCCGTCGCCACGCTGGTTTGACCGCCTGCGCCGTCATTGGTGGTGAAAGTGATGGTGTCGGTGCCGACGAACCCTTGCGCCGCCGTATAGGTGTAATGGCCGTTGCCGTCGACGCTGACCGTGCCGTGATGCGCCGAACCGGTGGTCGACGTGGCAATGCCGGCGGCGTCACTGGCGGTATAAGTGCCAGTATAGCTGGTCGCCAAGGACCCGCTGGCATTGCCAGCCGACGAACTTAAGCTGTCCGTCACCACGATGGTGGCCGTCGCCGTCGCGACCACGCCATGGGCATCGGTGGTGGTGAAGGTGACCGTATCGGTGCCCACATACCCGCTGTTGGAGGTGTAGGCATAGGTTCCGTTGGCCCCCAGGCTGACCGTGCCGTGCCCAGCGGTGGCGCTGGTGATGGCGCTGTAACCGGCGCTGTCGGTGACGGCGATGGCTCCGGTCACCGCATGCTGCGCCAATCCGGAACCGCCCGTGGCGGTATCGGTCAGACCATCCGAGATGGTGACTACGGTGCTGGCCGTCGAAACCAAACCATGGGAATCGGTTGCCGTGAAGGTCACCGTGTCGGTGCCGACAAAGCCGCTGTTGGACTGATAGACATAGGTGCCGTCCGCATTGACCATCACCGTGCCGTGAGCGGCTGTGCCCGTGGTGGTGGTCGCCAATCCAGCGCCGTCGGTGACCGAGACCATGCCATGCACACTGCCCGGCGCAGCTGTGGCATTGCTGGCCGAAATGTCACCAACTTCAAAGCCACCCTGACCGGCCGCCGTCACCAGCTTGGCGCTTTCGAACGCAACGCCCGAATAGATATTGATGTTGTAACCGGCCCCGGTGGTATTGGCCAAGGACCCAAAACCGCTCACTCCGGCCGATTGGGCGCTCAGCAAATCGTTGACCGAAACCGTGCCGACGACGGTTCCTGTGCCGTTCTCGCCGCTGTACAGAATGACCTGATTGGAGGCCGAAGGCGACCCCCAGACCATGCTGAGATTGGTTTCCGGCACCGAGAAATTAAGGATCGCCGAAGAACCAGCCGAGCCGCCCGAGGACTCTCCGACGCTCAGCCATTGGTGGGTGGTGTCATTAGCGCCATAAGGATCCCAACCCATGGCGCCGCCGTTGTTGGACGAATTGGCCGAACCGGTCACCACCGCCGAATAGGTCATGGAACCCAAGGAGATTTCCGAATTCAGCAGCAATTGCGTCGGCGCCGAGGTCGCGTTGATGGAACCAGCGTCATTGATCGATTGCGCTGTAGCGACCGTCCACAGATTGCCGCTGCTGCCGGTAATGACGACGCTGTCGCTGATCGAGTCCGAAACCACCACATGTGCTGTCGCCACGCTGGTTTGACCGCCAGCGCCGTCATTGGTGGTGAAGGTCACAGTATCGGTGCCGACAAAGCCTTGCGCCGCCGTATAGGTGTAATGACCGCTGCCATCCACATTGACCGTTCCATGTTCGGCACTGCCAGTAGTGGAGGTCGCCAATCCGGCTGCATCGCTGGCGGTATAGGTGCCAGAGTAGCTGGTCGCCAACGAGCCAGTGCCGTCGTTTGCCGACGAGCTGAGCGCATCAGTCACCGTTACAAGGGTGGAAGCGGTATGAACCACGCCCGAGGCGTCGGTGGTATGGAAAGTGATGGTGTCGGTGCCGACAAAGCCACTGTTGGAAACATAGGTGTAGCTGCCGTCCGCATGGATCGACACCGCGCCATGTGCCGCCAAGGCGGTCGGCGTTTCAGCGACGCCCGCCGCATCCGACGTGCTCCACGACCCGGTAACGGCATGCTCGGCGGTCGCCGTGGACGGGTTGCTCTCGGTTTGAGTAAGCGCATCCGTCACCGTCACCGTGGTTGTCGCCGTATGGACAACGCCTGACGCATCCGTCGTCGTGAAGGAAATGGTATCCGCCCCCACAAAGCCATTGTTGGACACATAGGTGTAGCTGCCATCCACATGGATCGACACGCTGCCATGCCCCGCCAAGGCAGTCGGCGTTTCACTGATCCCCGCCGCGTCGGACGTGCTCCAGCTGCCGGTAATCGCCTGATGGACCGTAGCCGAAGACGGATTGGTTTCGGTCTGGGTCAACGCGTCGGCCACGGTCACAAGGGTGGAAGCAGTATGCACCACGCCCGATGCGTCGGTGGTTTGGAAGGTGATGGTGTCGGTGCCGACAAAGCCGCTGTTGGACACATAGGTGTAGCTGCCGTCCGAATGGATCGACACGTTGCCATGTGCCGCCAAAGCGGTCGGCGTCTCGCTGATACCGGCCGCGTCCGACGTGCTCCAGCTGCCGGTAATGGCATGCTGCGCCGTGGCGCTGGACGGGTTGGTTTCCGTCTGCGTCAACGCGTCCGTCACTGTAAATTGCTTATGCTCGGTATGGACGACACCGGATGCATCCGTCGTCGTAAACGTTAACGTTTCAGCTCCCACATAACCCGAATTGGAATGATAGGTATAAGTGCCGTCCGAGTTGACGGTAATCGCACCGTGCGCCGCTGTGGCAGTGGGCGTTTCACTAATACCCGCCGCGTCGGACGTGCTCCAGGTTCCGGTAATTGATTGTTGCGCGGTCGCCGCTCCGGGATTGCTTTCCGTCTGCGTCAACGCGTCCGTCACCGTCACGAGGGTGGAAGCAGTATGCACCACGCCCGATGCATCGGTGGTTTGGAAGGTGATGGTGTCGGTGCCGACAAAGCCGCTGTTGGACACATAAGTGTAGCTGCCATCCGCATGGATCGACACGCTGCCATGACCCGCTAGGGCAGTCGGCGTCTCGCTGATTCCCGCCGCGTCCGACGTGCTCCAGCTGCCGGTAATGGCATGCTGCGCCGTGGCGCTGGACGGGTTGGTCTCGGTCTGCGTCAGCGCGTCCGTCACCGTCACAATGGTTGAAGCGGTATGCACCACGCCCGAGGCGTCGGTGGTGGTGAAGGTTATGGTGTCGGTGCCGACAAAGCCGCTGTTGGACACGTATGTGTAGCTGCCGTCCGAATGGATCGACACGCTGCCATGACCCGCCAAGGCGGTCGGCGTCTCACTGA
>CAIYCT010000240.1 GCA_903924765.1 uncultured Rhodospirillaceae bacterium
AATGCTTGACTCGGCTACCGAGGCAGAATTTGCACGGGCGCTGGCTCATGCACTTCAGGCCGAACTGCGTCTGATGGGCTTGCCCGCGAAGGTGATCGGAAAATGGACAGGGGCCAGCAATCGCACTATACGGAATTGGCTGGCAGGAACGGCCATTCCGAGCGGCTTCCACCTCGTGCGCTTGATGCGCTATTCGGATCTTGCCATGATGACAGTGATGGCAGCTGCTCGCCGAGATTATATCGTGGCAGAGAGATCCGAAACCGAGTGATCAAATGACGCGATACAAAAGTGGTAAATTTTCCCAAGCACCATCCCCCGCGCTCGCGCCCCCACTTCACACTCTAATTCACATGTGATAGCGTGACGGTATGACACAGCTCCTAATGAACCCACTCACTGCCCCACCGCCGCCGGAAGTCCCCCTTCGGAACGCCCCGTTGGTTTGCGTGCTGGCACAGATCCGGTTTCCGTTGATCACATCTATTGGTGATCCCGCATTCATTGGCCCCTTCCAAGAAGCCATCCGCAGACGTTACCCGACGCTGCGAGAAGACCGGACACAAGCCCTCATGTTCGGGTCCCAGGGTGCGATGCCTGGCGCCACGATGACCACGTGGCGGTTCTCTGATGATGCCGGTTGGCAGGTGGTTCTAGCTGCAAATTTTCTCGCACTGCAGACAAGTCATTACACTAGTCGAATTGATTTTATTGATCGATTTTCGGAGATCATCACTGCCCTTGAAACCCATATCGGCCCTGGCAGCCTAGATCGCCTAGGCATCCGCTATATCGACCGGGTGGTCAATGCGGGAGTTGATGATATGCGGCAAATGATCCAGCAGGCGGTCCTGGGCATTGCCGACACTCCGCTTGCCGGGCATGCATCACACACGATAACTGAGAGTTTGCTTAATTTTGACAATCGCTTCCTGTTAGCCCGGTGGGGTCACTTACCACCACAGGCGACCCTCGACCCAACAGTAATGGAACCGATTGATAGTCAAAGCTGGGTGTTGGACCTTGATGCATATGTCGATGGTCCTCGAGCGTTTGATGCTGATGACATTTGCAGTGAAACGCGCCTGCTTGCGGAGCGTGCCTATGCATTCTTCCGATGGGCTGTGACAGACGTTTTTCTCCGGAGATATGGAGGCGAGCCTTGAATGCAATCGCACAGCGACCGTTCATAAATTCACAATGTACTAATGCGGGTTGGCCCTTGGTCAATAGCCCCGCCATGGTCATTCTTGGAGGATTCCTCGTCGCAGGTACCGCGATTTCTCAAGCCCCAACAGCGGAAATTATGCCCTTGGTGCATGCTGCGCTGGTAAGGCAGACCTCGGCGGGAGTTCCTGCAGACCAGAATCGTAAGATGTCAGGGGCCGCCAGCGTTAATCGTCTGCGCCGTTTGACAGGGCTGACATGGGAACAACTCGGCCATATGCTGGCAATCAGTCGACGATCTGTTCATAGCTGGGCGAGCGGGGCACGCTTGGCCGCTGCCAATGAAGAGCGCTTGGCGCGGACTGTTGCCGCCATGGAAGCAATTTCTCGCGGCATAGCCACCAGCAATCGGGCAATGTTGCTCTCGCCCGTCGGCGATAACCACTTGCTAATCGACCTGTTCCGCGAGGGACGTTATGAGGACGCTGCCAGCGTTGCAGCCAAAATCGGCCTAATAGAGGAGCTGCCAGGTGAACGCGGTCAGGCGCTGGTGACAGGGAATTGGAATGTTGCCCATCTTGACGCCCAACAGGAACCGATACACGTGCCGTCCAAGCAGGTTCGTGTCGTTCGCGCCATTCGACTAAAACCAATGGCTTGACGTGGCTCCTTCTGCGCCTTTGACCACGCAAGATGTTGACACCGCCATGGGAAAATGGCGGCAGGGTGACTTTGTACTCGGCGAAATGGCATTTCTGTGGGCGGCCGACCCCTCCGAGGCCCCTGTTGAGCATATGTCCGATGCCGAATACGGCGAACAGATTTCAATCGAAACTATTGAGAGGGGGATGGTCGTACTCACACAGACTTGTGATATCGTCCGCTCCTCTGCGCAGCGTCCGTTCCTTGAAATCGCACCACTCGTTCCTGTCGATGAACAGCACTTGCAGGGGATTCGCATGGGGGCCCGCCCCCAATATGCGTACCTGCCTGAAGCCGCCGCCCACCACCTTGTGGCCGATCTCGACCGGGTCATGACCGTTTCCAAGCGATTGTTCTCTCGATACGAGCCCGTTGCTGGCTGTACTACCGACGCCCAACGGCTGGAATTTTCCCAGGCCCTTGCCCGTAAGCGTGTGCGGTTTGCATTCCCCGATGACTTCGATACTGGCCTAAAGCCGCTGCGGAGCCGGATACACGACAAACACGACAAGAAATCGCCCGAAGGCGAAGCGTTGGCATACATCAAGCAGATCCGAGTACTAGCCGAGCCCAACTGGGATGCCGAACGCGTCAACGTGACTTTCTACTTCGTTGTCCCTGGCAACTTTGCAGAAACCGATCGTGCAAAACTGCAGACGATGGCCCAACAATGGATGGATCGCCTCAATCTGCCAGCACGCTTCGCAAAACCGGATTCTGTCGTCGTTCGTCTGGAAGATATCACCGGATGGGACTACGCCTTGAGCGCTCTCCTTGATCTCGACCATCTTTCGATCTCTGGAGAAGACGAATAGCCAGTTCATATCGACCCTTTGATGGAGAAGGTTCGAATCCCGCTTTCTCCCCTCCGCCATCTGTTTCTAGTTATAAATAGATAAATAAAAACAATGTCATGCCTGATAGGCTTGTTTCATGAACCACACATCATAACCATACATAAAATCAGAGATACTATTCCGGTTGAGTGTGTACGTAAAATCCCCTGCTTTGATCGAGAAAACAGATCATTCTATAGCAGATGGGGATGATGACGCATTTGTTCCGTTTCCATCCATACGGAAAAGTACATCAGGTGACACGCCAAGAGCTTCTGACACATGCCAAATCGTTAAAATAGTTGGATTGCGTTTCCCAGCCTCAAGGCTGCTGACATAGCCTTGGTCCACTGCCATGCGCGCGGCAAGCTCTTCTTGCGAAATGCCTGCGGCAATTCGCGCTGTCCTTATGTTCCGCCCTACCATACGCCGTATATCCATGTAGACAACAGAACGGTGTTTCGGAAACTCTATCTATGTATTATAGTACATAAAGTTTTTAGCTGTATGGGTTGGGCAGGGGTGGGCAAATGGAGACGAACTCGGAGAGATTGGGGCGAGAACTTGGTCTCATGGTGCGACGGCATCCACGCTTCAGCAAAGCATGCATGGCTTTCGTTTTAGGTATTAGCGCCTTGGCGTGGGCTACCTACCCGCCGGAGACGCTAAGGATCAATGATGCTTGCATGCCCATCAGCTCCTTGCAGACTGCAAGCGCCTCCATCTACGGAGACCGCTTCTGGAGGCGACAGATACAGGCTAGCATCGTTGAGCGCGAAAGGCTGGAACGTGAACTGCTGGCCGTTGCTGCAATTGCGGCACTTCAGGGCGAAGGCGAGCTAAAGGTCAACGCCCTCCTTGAAGAGCAATACAGGCTATATCCGCAACTAGCCCCAACGCGAGCCGAACGATACGCATCCCAATTGCGCACTCAAGCGGACGCAATTGAGGCGGCGGAATTGCAGGCGAACGTGAATGTGTTGCGCGCCCGAGAAATTGAATGGCTTACCCGGTGTGAAGGTGAGATGCTGCGACAGCTTGGCAACCAGACCAAGCGCCTTTGACCGTTCTAGGCGGCGCCTCCACGCTAGCAATTGCAATCGTGAGAAAAGAAATGAAACAAGCAGTAAAGACCGCGTTGTATGCAGCATTTTTGATGCTCATTGCGAGCTTGTTTGGTTACAGCATTGGGCATGGACGGTATTTATCATCCAGGCAATACATGCAAAGTGTCGTATCAAAAGGCATGATTGAACAATTATCGCAACGCTTGTCAGAGCAATACACAAAGGAGCTAGGTCCAACGTTTGATGCGACTCGCTTCAAAACTGAGATGGACAAATGCATGCACCGCCGAATTGACACATGGCTTAATGGGAACGATCCACGATTAAACCAAAATATAACAATGGATGGAGTGAAAGATTTTGCCAGTGAATTTGTACTGGCGTGCATTGATGATCTATCCAATGGTATTCGGTGAATCCGGCCAGCATCACGTGATACCAACGGATTTTCGGCCAGATTGGCCACTAGCAAATCCCCTCCACACTATTCCTACTTGACCGCTCTCGGATGTTGACGTGGCTGCCATGATATTCTGTCGCGGGCGTCTGCGGCTCTTATAAAGAGCCGCGTACCCGTTCAACCCCGAACAACTCCAGAAGCTATTCACATCACCGCTGTTCACGGGGCACAAGTCGGCAGCCCGACGCTCTGACCCTGGGACCACGCTGATCCGAGACGGCAAATACTGGGTGCCGATCATCGCACTGTATTCCGGGATGCGATTGGGCGAGATCGTCCAACTGCTGGTCGCCGATATCAAAGTGCATGAAGGCATCCCGTATTTTGACATCAGCCGGGGCGAGGGTGAGGACAAGCAGTTAAAGACCGCTTCCAGCCGCCGTGATGTTCCTGTGCATCCGACCTTGATTGAGTTGGGACTCTTGGATCATGTGGAGAAACGACGGGCCAGTGCTCCGAAGGGCCGAATATTCCCCGACATCAAACCGGGGGCTGATGGGTATTTTTCGGCCCAGTACAGCAAATGGTTCAGCCGCTACGTCATCGCTGTAAAAGTGAAGACGCCCAAGACCTCGTTTCACTCGTTCCGCCATAACTTCAAAGACGCGCTGGTGATGGCGGGGGTGGAGGAAAGTCGTCGTAGGGCGCTGATGGGGCACTCCGATGATAGTGTGCATGGGCAATACGGTTCCAAACTGCCGATCCCGGTGCTATTCGAAGCGATAAGCAAGATCAACTACCCGCAAATTGACCTGCCTTCGTTGTGTAAGGCACCATGAAAAGGAGCTGCTCTAAACAAAGTGATGCCCCCACCGTTAGGCAGGGGCACCATTTCGTTAATCGTCCTGTTCTTAGGCTGCGATGAACTCATCGAAATTAAAAATCGTTATGGACCGTCGACATGAAAGGCAAGCATTGCAGTTGCCCGTCGTTCCAATCATACAACGCCAAGAGGTTCTCACTAATATCGTAG
>CAIYCT010000241.1 GCA_903924765.1 uncultured Rhodospirillaceae bacterium
CAATGCTAAAAAATTATAAATCCATACGGGTGCCGTTGTTCTTATTGGTTTTTCTGGCGGCGGTCAGCCTGTTGGGCTTGGCCGGTTACGCCACCTGGGTGATCCGATCTACAGGCTTGAACGCGCGAATAGACTTGGCTTCGAACGTGGCCAGGGCCACGATGACCATCGCCCAAAACTATTATGATCGCGCGCAGAAGGGTGAGTTTGACGACGCCACAGCGCAAGCCATGGCCAAAACGATGATGCGCACCATTCGTTACGGCGATAACGATTACTTGTTCGCTTACGATGTCAACGGCATCAATGTCGTGCATGGCGTCAGACCCGAACGGGAAGGCAAAAACTTTATGTCGACCCGGGACGAAAACGGCGTCCCTTATATTGAACAGATGATCAAGATCGGTCTTGAGGGCGGCGGCACCGTCTTTTACGCCTTTCCCAAACCGGGGGAGACCGTCAGTCTGCCCAAGGCGTCGTCGGTGGTTTATTTCAAGCCGTGGGGATGGATGATCGGCACAGGCGTCTATATCGACGCCGTTGAAGCGGCGTTTTGGCAAAACATCACAAAATTCGCGACTTTGTTCGCCGTTATGCTGATCATCTTAACGGTGTCGGCCTATTATTTATCGAAATCCATTGTCAATCCAATCCGGCAATTGGCTATGGTCACCACGCATATCGGAAGCGGCGATTACGCACTCAGCGTCCCCGCCATCGAACGCCTCGACGAAATCGGGTCGTTGGCCAAATCCATTCAATCTTTGAAGGAAGAAGCGCAATCGGCGGACCGGATGCGGGGTGAACAAACCCAAATGCGGCAATGCGCCGATGAGGAGCGCAAGCGCGGATTGCTGAGTTTGGCCGATCAATTCGAGCGCAGCGTTATGTCCGTGGTAGGCACGATCTCGTCCGGCGTGAACGATACGAACAGCGCGGCCAAAATTATGGCGGATGCCGCGACCAAAGTTAAAAACGAAGCATCAGAAATCGCGACGGCCGCTGGCAAGGTGGATGAAAACATTCAAACCATCTCAGCCGCCACCGAGCAATTGTCTTCATCCATCGGCGCAATTGCCACCAAGGTCCATAAATCGGCGGCAGTGACACAGGATGTGATAGATAAAACCCATGAGACCGACGTGATGGTGCATGAATTGTCCAGCGCGGTTGAGCGGATCTCGGGCGTGGTCAATCTGATTAACGACATCGCCAGCCAAACCAATCTTCTGGCCATGAACGCCACCATCGAGGCGGCACGTGCCGGGGAGGCCGGAAAGGGCTTTGCCGTGGTCGCCAACGAAGTCAAAGGCCTAGCCAATCAAACCTCCAGCGCCACCGACGAAATCATCGGACAAATCGAAGCGGTCAAGAAAGCGACCTCCCGTTCGGTGGAGGCCTTGCAAGAAGTGACCATGGTCATTGCTTCGGTGCGCGAGATTTCCGATTCCATCGCCATCGATGTGGAGCAACAAACCTCGGCGACTTTGGAAATCAGCGGCACCATTCACAAAGCGGCAAGCGGCACCAAGATGGTGGCGGATTTCATTGTCGAGATGGCCGATCAGACGACGAAAGTGGATCATGAAGCCAAATCCGTCGCCGAGACATCTTCCTTGTTGCAAGGACAGACCACGGTTCTCAATCATGAGGTTGGGAATTTCCTCAAATCCATTCGGGGGTAATAGCATGCGTAAATTAGGGATTGCCGTGTTGATGGCTATGTTTTGCATAGGTCAGGCTCAAGCTCAGTTGCTGGACGCCTTGAAAGCGCCTGTGACGTTGATCGAACGCGCCGTGGAAGCGCGTTCGACCTCGGACATCGCGAAGGACAACGAGATCGTGGTCAAGGTCAACGCCATCATGGCCAAGGTGGAATCCATCAAGGCCTCGACCGAAATCTATGAACAGCGGTTGTTGATCACCGGCATCTTCGACAACAAGGCCGATTACGACAGCTTCCAATCCCAGGTCAAACAAGTCAGCGGGGTCAAGAAGCTGTATTGGCACGTGACGTACCTGTCTAAGGACGATTCGGCGCGCAAATCCTTGCTGGGTTGGGGTGACGTGCTGGAATTGACCACCAAGGCCAATACCCGTCTGGTCGGCACCAAAGGCGTTGCCGACGTCAATTTCCGCATTGTCGGCGATTCCTATGGCACTCTGTACCTGCTGGGCCGCGCCCGTTCGGGCGAGGAAAAGCAAAAAGCCTTGGCTCGGGTCCGGGACGGCAACGGTGTCAAGAAGGTGGTCGATTACGTCGAAGTCAAGCCGTAATTTTCTTCATCTCATCGATGAACCGCTTCGCCCACGGCGAAGCGGCGATGACTTTGGACGGGGAAAGCTCGGCTAGAATTTTAAAGGAATGCGCACCCTTGCCGTAGGCCCCCTTGGGGACACAGTCTTTGGTCGCGTCTTTTAAAGTCGTCTCGATTTTCTGCTTGGCGTGAAGCTCCACGCCAGTGGAAAGGGCGGCGATTTTGTCGGGCTTGGTCCAGGCGTCCCGATCCTTCAAATGATCCCACGGACGCCAATCCGCCGGATCGCCATTCTGATGCTCCAGTGAAACCGGAGCCTCGCTATCGACCAGAAGGAAAGCTGTTTCACCTCTGTTAAGGCCTTCGGTAAAATCGTTAAGGGCCTCATTGCGTGTACCACAGGCAAAAATACGTGGCATTCTTCCTTTAATACCAGCTTTTTCAAGGAATATCCTAAAGCCTTTACGACACTCGATCTCGTGGTCGCCACCACCTTCAACATAAAGGGTTACCACCGCGTTCCTCCAATACCGCCTTTGATCCACAGTTTTCCCAGCCGATAGTCTTCAAGCCATGGTTTCAGCTTATCATGATCCAGGCGGGTGAGGGTGGCGCCGTTCTCATCGCGTTCCGCCACCAGCACCGAGTCCGGTTGGTCGGTCATGGCGTCAACCAGAACGTCGGAATGGGTGGTGATGATCAGCATGGTCGAGTCTTTAAGGGCGCGACGGTACTTTACGTCTTAATCATTGATCCTAAAAGAACTCTTTCAAGTTCCTCCGAATGCGGTCTTTGACCGGTTCGGCCACAGGCGGGGCGTCGAAAGATTGCCCCGTTATGGTTTCGTACAGCGCCATATAGCGGCGGCTGAAATCCACCAAGGTGTCGTCTGGAATGGCCGGGATCGGGTCTTTGTACGGGTCACAGCGGGCGGCGATCCACAGGCGCAGGAATTCCTTGTCCAAGCTGTCGGGCTCTTCGCCCTTGGCCAGACGCTCGGCCCAGCTGTCGGCCTTCCAATAGCGGCTGCTGTCAGGGGTCAGGATTTCGTCGGCCACTACCACGGTTCCGTCGGTATCCAGACCGAATTCGAATTTGGTGTCCACCAGGATCAGCCCGCGTTTGGCGGCGATGTCGCGACCACGGGCGAACAAGGCCAGCGATAGCTCGGCCACTTTGTCCCACAAGCTTTGGGTCAGCAGTCCTTGGGCGACGATCTCGGCGGGGGTGATGGGTTTGTCGTGACCGCCCGCCAAGGCTTTGGTAGTGGGGGTCAGAATGGTCTTGGGCAATTTCTGGTTCTTGACCATGCCGTCGGGCAGGGACTCGCCGTACAGCGTCCGCGCGCCTGCCTTGTACATGGTCCAGATGGAGGTGTCGGTGGACCCGGTTAGATAATCCCGCACCACCATTTCCACCGGCAGCATGTCCAGCTTGCGGCCCACCACCACATTGGGATCGGGGTAAGACAGCACATGATTGGGGCAGATGTCGGCGGTCGTTTCGAACCAGAAACGGGCGGTCTGGGTCAGCACTTGCCCCTTGAACGGCACGGCGGCCAGCACTTGATCAAAGGCGCTTTGGCGATCAGTGGATATCAGGATGCGCCGCCCGTCGGGCAAGTCGTAATTCTCCCGCACCTTGCCCTTGTAGTAATTGGGCAATTCGGGGAAATGCGCGTCGGTGAGCACGGCGCCGATGGCGGCTTTGATTTGGGTGTCGTCGATCATGGCCGGGTTTATGGCATTCCTGCCCCTTCAGGACAAGAGGGAGTGTTGCCGAAGCGGTTCTCTGGTATTGTCGGACCAAACAAACATTGGAGGGATTATGCGCCGCGCCCGTAAGGCGAAGATCATCGCCACCTTGGGACCCGCCAGCACCAATCCGGCGGTTATCGAAGACTTATTCCTGTCGGGAGCCGATGTCTTTCGCCTTAATTTCAGTCATGGCTCGCATCAGGACCATCAGGCTCGTCTGAAGACTATCCGAGACTTGGAGCGCAAGACCGGACGCCCCATCGCCATCTTGGCCGATTTGCAGGGGCCGAAATTGCGGGTGGGGAATTTCGTCAAAGGCTCGGTGCTTCTGACCGCAGGTCAGCATTTCCGTCTGG
>CAIYCT010000242.1 GCA_903924765.1 uncultured Rhodospirillaceae bacterium
ATCCGACCGGAGTCGCGGATCATCGCGGGCATGGAGGCGTCTACGATGACGTCGCTGGGAACATGCAGATTGGTGATGCCCTTGTCGGAATTGACCATCGCCAGTTCCGGCTGAGCCTTGTAGCACGCCTGAATATCGGCCTCGATCGCGGCCCGTTGAGCCTCGGGCAATTTGGAGATCTTCGCCACCAAGTCGCCGAATCCGTTATTGACGTTTACGCCAAGTTCCTTGATGACGGCAGCATGCTTCTCAAACACGTCCTTGAAGAAGACGGTGACGGCATGGCCAAACATGATCGGATCGGAAACCTTCATCATGGTCGCCTTAAGATGCAGCGATAGCAAGACGCCCTTCTTCTTGGCGTCTTCGATCTGTTCCGCATAGAAAGCGCGCAGAGCGCGGCGGCTCATCACTGCGGCGTCAATCACTTCGCCAGCCTTCAGTGAGATCTTTTCCTTGAGGACATTGGTCTTGCCGTCCTTGCCGACGAAATCGATGCGAATGTCGGTGGGCTGATCGACCGTGGTCGATGTCTCACTGCCATAGAAATCGCCAGAGGTCATATGAGCGACATGCGACTTTGAGTCCGGAGCCCAAGCGCCCATCTTGTGGGGGTTGTCCTTGGCGAATTGTTTGACTGCGGTTGCCGCGCGGCGATCCGAGTTGCCTTCGCGCAGCACCGGGTTCACCGCGCTGCCCAACACCTTGCCGAAGCGGAGCTTAAGAGCCTTTTCGGCGTCCGTCTTCGGATCTTCCGGAAAGTCGGGAATCTTGTAGCCTTGAGCCTGAAGCTCCTTGATTGCCGTCTTCAATTGCGGGATTGAGGCGCTGACATTGGGCAACTTGATGATGTTGGCTTCCGGCTTGGTCGCCAATTGACCTAGTTCAGCCAGCTCGTCAGCGATTTTTTGATCGGGTGTCAGGTTGTCGGGGAAGTTGGCGATGATACGACCCGCCAAAGAGATATCCCTGGTTTCGACGGCTACGCCAGCCGCTTTGGTAAAAGTCTCGACGATCGGCAGCAAAGAGTAAGTTGCCAGTGCAGGCGCCTCGTCAACATTGGTCCAAATGATTTTCGCTATTGTCATCTTCCTTAACCTTTCTTAGTGCCGTTTCATTTCACGTTTTCTTTTTTCGTTTCCCCGTAAGGGCCTTTGCTAGGAAACGATGCTTTACCAAAACGCCGACGTAAGTAAACCTAGATTTTCCTTGCTTAATGGTAGCCCGTCAATCTGGCTGATATGCAGACTTCATGGCCACAAAAAAGCCGACGATGCCACACAGCACTCAGCAAGATCAGCACCATTCGCGTCAATAAATACAGTAGCGGATGACGTTTGTCTCGTGTTCATGCCCATCGGACAACCGACCATCCCCGTTCGACAAGGTGCTGGACTTCGGAGGGCGTCATATCAGGCGTGACTGGCAAACTGTACGTTTGGCCACAGATGGAGTCAGGTCAAATCCCACACCGCAAGGGCGCGCCACAGCCAAGACTTGAGGAGTTCGCGTTCATAGACCATTTCCTTGGGCATCCGGTCGAGGAAACGATCGAATAGTTCTTCTTGCAAGCGGGTGTCTATGAAGCCTGCTTCCTGGTCAATGCGCAATGATGGCGTCCCCAAGGGGATTCGAACCCCTGTCGCCGCCGTGAAAGAGGGGTAAAATGTCATTTTTCAGACATTTGCGGACACCGACGGACAATCTCTAACCATTGATATCATTGAAATAGCGTTCTTTTCCGTCCACCACTATCCACTTGCTTCCACCCACATGTCTGCCGTATATTTGCCGTACATTTTCTCAGAGGCAAAAATCATGGCTCGCACAGTCCGCAATGCAAAGCTAGACACCCGGTCGGCACGGTCTAAATTGACCGAGCGCCGCGAACCCTATTGGGTTGTCATATCGAAGGGATGCGCCCTTGGTTATCGCAAGGGGGTCAAAGGGGGCACTTGGGTTGCCAAGTATCATGATGACACCGGCAAGCGGTGCATTTACGCCCTGGGTGCCGCTGACGACGCCATAGACGTGGACGGCGGTGGTGTGTGCCTATCCTATCCCGACGCCCAAGCGAAGGCCGTAGAGCGGGCAAAGCTGGCAGAACGTGGCTTTGAAGCCGAAGCGCCCAAGATCGGCGCATACACCGTCAAAGACGCCCTTACCGATTACATGACCGCCTATGAGCGCAAAGGCGGCAAAGGTTCGGCGCGGACGCAATGGGTTATCGACGCACTGATCATTCCCACCCTTGGAAGCATTGCCCTTCCCAAGCTATCCAAACGCCGCATTCAGGCTTGGCAAGATGATTTAGCCAATTCCGCCCCTCGCCTTCGGACCAAGCCGGGAGAGGAACAGAAATTCCGTTCGATGGACGATGACCCGGACGCCACCCGCCGCCGCCGATCCACCGCTAACCGAGTTCTAACCGTCCTAAAGGCCGCGTTGAACCATGCCCACCAAGAGCGCAAGGTTTCCAGCGATGACGCTTGGCGTTCGGTCAAAGCCTTCCGTGAGGTGGATTCCTCGCGTGTTCGGTATCTGAATGACGATGAGGCCCGCCGCTTGGTCAACGCTTGCGATGCTGATTTCAGGCCGATGGTCCAAGCCGCATTGCTGACCGGCTGCCGCTATGGTGAATTGACCGGGCTCAAGGTGGCGGATTTCAACGCCGATGCCGGAACCATCCATATCCGCTATAGCAAATCCGGCAAGCCGCGCCATGTGGTGCTGACCGATGAGGGGCGCAAATTCTTCGCCGCCGCCATTGTCAACAAAACCGGCAACGCTCTAATATTCACCAAGTCAGACGGAATTGTATGGGGGAAGTCACACCAACAGCGGCCCTTCAAATTGGCTTTGGAGAAGGCCAAGATTGGGGCGATGACCTTTCACGAATTGCGCCACACCTACGCCAGCCGGTTAATCATGGCCGGTGCCCCCTTGGCGGTGGTGGCTTCGCAATTGGGCCACAGCGATACCCGCATGGTCGAAAAGCATTATGGACACATGGCCCCGTCTTATGTTGCCGATACCGTCCGGGCCAGCTTCGGCAAAATCGGGATTGTCGAGGAAACCAATGTTGTCCCGATGGGAAGAGCTTAGGGATAGCCCTTGAACGTCCGTATCTATTCGGATACAATCACCCATGTTCACATTCATCCGCCACCGTATTTTTGATGATTGGATGCACCACCTTGCCGATATGAAAGCAAAGGCCCGCATCATTGCCCGAATTAAATCCGCTGTGCACGGTAATTTTGGCGACAGCAAACCCGTTGGCGATGGGGTAAGCGAAATGCGGGTGGATGTTGGCCCCGGCTATCGGGTCTATTTCACCCGGCAAGACAAGGTTGTTTATGTGCTGTTGTGCGGTGGGGATAAATCCAGCCAAAAGCACGATATTAAACGCGCCAAGGAATTGGCGAAAGAATTGGAAGAGGCCAAATCATGACCACCGACCTAGCCCCCTTTGACGCAGCGGATTACCTGGATAACGAAGAGGTCATGGCAGAATACCTCCAAGCGTGCCTAGAGGATGAAAACCCAAACGTGTTCCTTTCCGCCCTGGCAGACGTTGCCAAAGCCAAGGGCATGACCGAGATTGCCCGCACATCCGGCTTGGGTCGTGAAAGCCTATACAAAGCCCTAGCCCCCGGCGCACATCCCCGCCACGAAACAATTCAGAAAGTCGTTCATGCGCTTGGATTGAAAATGACCTTTACGCCGATTGCGGCGCACTGAGCAGATGGTTAGATGATGGCTATTAATCGCTCTGACCTTGATGCAGGCCTAGTTGACCTTTCGGACGTTATTGACCCGAACGGCACACCCATTGGGCCGATCCATCCGGGCGAAATCTTGAAGGAAGAATTTCTTATCCCCTTGGGGATGAGCGTTTACGCCTTGGCCGCAAACCTGCAATTGCCGCGCACCCGATTGAACGACATTGTTCTTGGACGGCGGGCAATCACCGCCGATACCGCCCTACGCTTGGCCCGCTATTTCGGCACCACCCCGCAATTCTGGATCAACCTTCAATCCTCTTACGACCTGAAACGAGCGGAGATGGAAAACGGGAACCTGATTGCGGATCAAGTCAGACCGAGGGCAGCGTGACCACCTTTCTTGAACAACAATTAATAACGTGCGAGGACGCAGTACATAGATTTGGCGCAAACATTCGACGCGACATTGAGTGCGGCTTTTGGTGCGGACGTCTAAGCCTGCGGTATCAGCTTAATGATGAACCGATTAATCCTCGTAATGTTATCTTCCTACTTCATGGGCGCGGACCCTATCTTCCAGTCGCTGACGAAGAAGATAATGATGATATGAGCAGTGAACAACGAATCATTATGGTTGAAAGATTGCTGCCAGAATATCGAGCACGACCACCAAACTCTGATACGTTTTGGAGCTCCCACATTTCAAAATGGTTAGTGGATATGCAAGAGCTTGAGAAATTGTGCGACGAAACTTCTGACGACGACTATCCAAAAAATCCTTCGTGCCACAAGAAAACTGTTAGTGCCAAACAAAAACCAAACAAGCGAGGGCGGAAAAGTGCTCCTAAACGTGATGCTGTACTAGAGAAAATGCGTAAAATTGGGTACGATAAAGTTGAACAGATGAAAGAAGAGGAATGGGCAGCAACGTTTAATGCAAGCCGCGATACATGCCGGAAGGCATTTAAGATTCTAGAGGAAGAATATAGCAACAATATATCGACATAATGTCGACCATCGACAAATAGCGACATTCAAAATGTCCACCTAAGTTTCCCTGGATGCGCAGCAATGAGGCCGCACACCTGTGGAGTACTTAGGCCATGAAAAAAGCCTTCACGATTAAAGAGTTCTCGGACACCTACGGGCCATCTCGCTCAAAGACCTACGAGCTTTTGGCAGAAGGCCAGATTTCAGCAGTCAAAGTCGGTTCCAGAACCTTCATTACCGCCGAAAGTGCGGACAAATGGTTCGCGAACCTCCCTTCCCATAAAGCCGCTTAGACACAGAAAACCCCGATCCGCGCCAACGGTCAGGGCAATTTCTGTGCAATTCATAAGGAACATTCAATATGACCACCATACCCCAGAACCCCACCGGGTTCAACTTCGTTGGCTTGCCCCTGTTCGCTTGGGCAGCCAGTCGTAACCCCACCGTCAAGGCGTCCACCATTCAAGGCCGCCGCCTGCAAAGCCGTTTCCCCGGCATCCCCTGCCCCACCGCATCATTGATTGCCGAACTGGCTTTCGGGCAGGTTTACCATGGGTAAGCGCGTCATCCAACAATTTGCCATCATCGGGACGGATGGGCAGAAGCGCCCGCTTGTCTTGGTAGGCAGGAACGCATGGGCACTGTCGGAACTGGTCAAGGCCGGTCCCGATGGCTGTACACCGTTCGATAATCCCGGCCCACGGTGGTCGGGCTACATCCACAATTTGCGCCGCTTTGGGCTTCATATCGTAACCCATGACGAACACCACACAGGACCTTATGCCGGGACTCATGCGCGTTACGTCTTGCATGACCGAGTGGAAGTCGTCGGCATTGGTGAGTGCGTTTAAATGCAAAAGCACATCGCCATCATGACAGAAAACAACATGAAACTACATTTGGAGATTGACGCTGCCGATTCCGGTGAAGTCGCCCGGGGATTCCGGGATCAAGTCGCCCATGGATTCCGTTTTGATGTCGCCCACCATTCCGGAATGAAGTCGCCCACCTTTTGAGGTGTCAGCGCTGGCTTTTTTGGTTTGTCATTGATCG
>CAIYCT010000243.1 GCA_903924765.1 uncultured Rhodospirillaceae bacterium
CGATCAATGACAAACCAAAAAAGCCAGCGCTGACACCTCAAAAGGTGGGCGACTTCATTCCGGAATGGTGGGCGACATCAAAACGGAATCCATGGGCGACTTGATCCCGGAATCCCCGGGCGACTTCACCGGAATCGGCACGTCTGGTGGTGGGGCTGTGCCTATCGGCACTTACCCGCGACCGACACCCGCCGGAAAATCCGGTGCTGTTCCTGCTGGATGAGTTTGCTGCGCTCGGGCGGTTGCAGGCCGTGGAAACGGCGGTCGGATTGCTGGCCGGTTATGGCGTGCTGCTCTGGCCGATTTTGCAAGACCTCGCCCAACTGCAAGATTTGTATCCGCAGCGTTGGCGGTCGTTTCTCGCCAATACCGGCATCATCCAAGCATTCGGCGTCAACGATATGGGCACGGCGGAATATCTCTCAAAGATGCTCGGCCAGCGCACGGTGACGGTGCGCCACCATGGGCGCAGCGGTGATGCCGATCATTTGCGCGGCTCGGAAAATTTCGCCGCCACCGGACGACCGTTGCTCATGCCCCAAGAAATTATGCGCCTGCCGCAAAACCGGCAACTCCTATTGCTGCATGGCAAGCTGCCCATTCAAGCCGACAGGGTGCGGTATTATGCGGACAGGGAGTTCGCGGGGATGTTCGACCGAAACCCCATGGCTCGAGGCCAATAGATGCCCAATCTGGAATTAACAGACTTATTCCAGTACCCGAGTTCGATTGTCTACCTTATGGCACTAACCATCTGACGCGCTCGACTGAGGCGCTGCCGAGCCGACAGGTGCCGCAGCAGCATTGGATGCCCAGCCTTGCGGTGGAGCCTTATTGCGGTACGCACCGCATACACCCATGAAGGGACAAGTCGGATTGCCGGGCTGTTCGAACCAAATCCAGGCACCACAAGCGCCACTATCGAATGTCAAATTGCCGACAGGACTTAACCAGCGATGAAGTATGCGCCCATGTACCATGCCACATATCTGGAATATCGGCTTGTCGGCCAGGGTGCCGTTGAGGTGGTTGAAGACCGCCCCAAGGAAACTATTTACTTCAGAGATCATCTCATGGAGCCACCCGAATATATCGTCGATGATTAGCGGCTTATCTCCGTCCTTCAGCCCTTGATGGATATACCAGACTAGGCCGGTCTCGGGTTTTAGACGCACATCGCCGGTCTCAAGGTGGGTTAGCTCATCACGGAGATGGAGTAGCCGCCAATACCAAGATGCACCCTCGATTAACGGTTTGAGCTCATCAGGGAAAGAACCTGACATCTTGGAGATTTTTTGGAAAAGGCTACGGGTTGAATCCTTGAAACCTCGCGTTCCGGGTCCGTAAATCGCGCGCAAGACCTTCACCGCACAATCGACTGACGAGTAAATTTCTAGGATAGCGGCTTCGATCACAGTTGCCAGCTCGCAAGCGTTGTCTGCTGGAGTTACGCCACGTTCGTTAAGCTGAGCCTCGTCGATCTGCAAGTTTGGCCGCAGCTTTTCTGCAAGATTCATCAGGCGGACGCATTTTTGAAAATGAGCCTCAACGCCAGTGACCGCCCGCTGGTCGCGGCCCCCAAAAGTATAGGTCGTGGACCAAAATCGCCGGAACCGATCAACCTGACCCCAGCTTTCCGGGGCAAACATTAAGACGGCTTCAGCTACTTTCGGCATTACCGGTCACGACCGAGGCAAAAAAATGACGGTCTCGTTCCCTGACTTTTTGCTGCGACACGTCTCATCGTCCAGTCCATTCTTGTACCATTTATGCTAGGCCAGCTTACTGACCACTTCGCTAACGTGTTATCAGGCCAGAGCATACCATGTCCCCTTGCCTGTCCCGTGTTGCTGCAAATGCCCCTGTGTTACAAGTCGCCGGAAATGTTCTTTGAGCGTGTTGCGGCTGGTGCCGGTGACGCGGATCATATCGCCGATGGTGACGCGGCCATGCTGACGGGCATGATCGATAATCTGCACGGCAATTTCGGGCAGGGCGGCAATCACCAGTTTCTCCCGTTCCACCTTGACCGCCAAACGACGCTTCTGCTGCTGTAAGGCACGCATGAAAAACATGAGCCACGGCTGCCAATTCGGTTTTTTGCCGCGAATGGTGCCTTGAGTTTGGCGCAAGGCGAGATAGTAGCCTTCTTTGCTATTCTCTATAACGCTTTCAAGTGAACTGTAGGGGACATAGGCATAGCCCGCCTGCAACAAGAGAAGCGTGGTCAGGACGCGGCTCAAGCGGCCATTGCCATCCTGAAAGGGGTGGATGGCAAGGAAGACGACAACAAAGACGGCGACGATCAGCAACGGGTGAAGGCGTCCAAGGTCGCGGGCATCTTTCAGCCAAGCGATCAACTCGCCCATAAGGCGGGGCGTATCAAAAGGTGAAGCCGTCTCGAACACGATGCCGATCTGTTTGCCCTCTTCGTCAAAGGCGACGACATTGTTGGAAAGTTTCTTGTACTCGCCACGATGCCGATCATCTTTCTCGCTGTAACGCAGAAGGTCACGGTGCAGTTGCTTGATATGGTTCTCGGTAACGGGGATATCCGGCCATGCCTGAAAAATGGTTTCCATAACCTCGGCATAGCCAGCAACTTCCTGCTCATCGCGGGTGGCGAAGGATTTGATTTCAAGTTTTGAAAGAAGGCGTTCAACATCACGGTCAGACAGTTTGCTGCCTTCAATGCGGGTTGAAGAACCGATACTCTCGATGGTCGCCACGCGGCGTAGGGCGCTCAGACGCTCCGGCGCTAACGTGCCGAGGGCACGCCAAGCACCTTTGAATTCGTCGATCTCGGCAATCAATGCCAAAAGCTCAGGCGTGATCTGGATGGTATCTGTTTTCAGCATAGGCGAATCCTCTACCCACCAAAACTACACCCATAAACACCCATAAGTCCAACCAAAAGCACACCCATAAACGCCCATATAAGGCATGGTTTACTGGATGTGGCCGCGATATCTTAACTGTCTATACTACCCCCGCAAGAATTGTTAGCGTCATACTTGATGTTTCACATGCAGTATTAAGGCCAATGCCATGATAGCACACATATATTTTGAGAAACAAAATAGCAACTATACGTTGCATTAACGATAGTGTGTTAATATTCTTCTCATGAAATCCAAGCAGCCACGAAGCGGGATTTTGCTCCCACCACCAGCGGCAACCATTCTTCTGTACGCCGCCGATGGTCTTTCGACTTGGCGCAAGAACTTCAGCCCCGCAGGCTTCCCGCGAACGCCAAGCCGATCAGATTGGGTTCCGATGTTTCGCCAACTCGTCGACTCTAAGGAGGGGATGGAGACACTTCAAAATCTCGCCATTGCCGGAATGGAAGCGTGGAAATGCCCACCATCCCATATTCAATGCCTTAATGCCGCCTTCCGTGACATTACTTTTCGGGCTTTGTCGATTGCCGCGCTTCATCGATTTGCCGACACTACCTTGGAAAAAATTGTCTTCCCTGAGCCGGTCAAGAAACAGCCGTATCCCGTGGCGGAAAAAATCACGCCGAAACCGGAGCGTCCTCACCATAGTCAACCCGGCACAGGCCCCCATCGCCCTCCTTCCAGACGCAACAGTCCGGGACCAAGCTTGGGCTAAAATATTTTACACATTGATACTGTATTTTTATCTGCCTTATGCTAACTCGATTTTATGGACAAACACGAACTCGCCGCCCTCAGACAGGAAATCGCCAAGCTCCGCGAAGACCTCGCAGAAGTGCGGCTTTATGCCAACAAGCATTTCGATATGTTCACCGCCCATCTGGTCGAACAGGATCAGGAAATCGGCAATCTCTATTCCCATGTGATGGCCGTCGTTCGCAAAGTGTTTCCGGGCTATGGCGCGTCGAAGAAGCAATTCGACTTGATCCTCAATAGGAAAAGTCCAGCGCGTTTCAAACGCGACCCCGACTCCGACAAGAAAGACGACGAAAAATCCTGAATTTTGCGATATGCTTTTTCCAGTGACCTCACTTGGATTAGCGCGCTATGGCGGTCGAGTCAGACGACCCCGGACAGGATCACTCCGAAAATCCCTATGGGGACGAACCCGTTCGTCCCAAAGATGTTCCTCGTTCCATCGGTTGGACCGACACCGGCCATATGGTCGATCACAATCAATCCGCTAACCAGACGTTCAGGCGGAATTCCGAAATACTCCAACGCAGCGCGGCAGCGAACAATCGGGATGATGGTCCGACCCAAGAGCCGGATTACGACAATGACCTAAGCGCAATTCGAGCGGAGCGAGATGAGTCGCGAGGGAACTACGCGGCACTGAAAATGGAACACGCCCAATCTGTTGGCGACGACAATACACCGTCCCATGAACCCGATTACGACAATGATCTTACCGCTATACGGGCCGAACGAGACAATATGCGCCAACGCGGCAACGAGTTGGAACCCGACAAAACCGACGATCTGAATATCGGGCACAATCCTTCCGCAGAACCAGACCTCGATAACGATCTTAGCGCCCTCAGAGACCAAAAACGCAGCAATTATGCTTCCTTGAAGCGCGAACACGGCAACACTGATCGGGGCATTGGAGAGAATGATCTGTCCTCCATGAGGGGAAGAAACAGCCCCGAACATGATCGAGGCCGATAGGCTACTGTCCCAAGATATCAACATCGCCCCATGGCGGGGTATCGTCATCCTTCTTTGGTTGTTCGGACATGGGAGTCGTGCTGATCGACGCTGAAACTGTGACGCCAGCATTGCTGAAATTTCCCCAAGTTCCGTAAGTGTTACCTTGTGGCGCTGCTGCTGCTGGCTGAATGACCGGCTCCGGCTTCGGCTTCTTCTGTTTGGAAGCAGGAGACGCTTTCGGCTCGGTTCGAGCCGGTTCTTTTTTAACCTCGGGCGGGGCCTGTTCTTTTTTAATTTGGGGCAGAGTCATAGGCGCTATCTTGGTTGCAGATTCATAAAGATTGACGCCGTGCTTTCTGAGTTCGCCGTCTTCATACCAAACAATTTTCTTGGCGGGGATGGGGTCGAGATTTTCGACGAAAATCACCTGCCGGTTTTCCTTCATCACCATCAGTTCATCGGGATAGGCCAGCTTGCGCTGGGATTCATTGGTGCCCGTGGTGCGCGTCCAACTGTCGGAATCGGTGGTTGAACTTGACGAACTGCTGCTTCCGCCGCCTCCGCCGAAACTCGATGAGAAGCTGGAGGCGAGGCTCACGGCCTTGCCAACCGCCCATGAGAAATTATGCACCTCGATGGTGGTGACGCCGCACAGGGTCGAGAAATATTCCGCCGTCTTTTCATCGCGGCTGCCGAAATACTGAATGACGCCGGAATTGCTGATAAAGGTCTGCCAGCCGAATTCGCCATAGACCTTGGCAAGCTGGGACAAGTCCTGAGCAATCCCCCAAAGCTGCATTCCAAAGCCTGCCATCAGCCCATAGGCTTGTTCCAAGGCGGGCAATTTTCCCAAGGTCGGCATTTCATCAAGCAGGAACAGAATAGGCCGTTCCGGCTTCACTTCGATATTGCGGGCATTGACGGTAATAGCTTGCTGAATCAGAAGACGAAGCCACCGGCCAAAGGTACTGAGACGGTCGGCGGGGAGGATGAGATAGATGCTGGTTGGCTTACTCTTCAAATCCTCGAACTGGAAATCCGAACGCGACAGACTGGCGCGAATACGCGGGCTGTCGAGGAAATGCGTATGGGCTTGAGCGCCTGCCAATACGGACCCCAAGAGCTTTTCTTCTTTCAGTCCGGTGCGGGATGCCGTTGATTTAATAACCGGATGAGGATGCTTATACATCTCGTCCATTTTCTTTTGAAACCGGACTTCATCAAGGATGATGATATCGCGCACCCGTCCCAAATGCCGGTTTTTGGCTTCCTCGGGAGCAATGGCGACATAAAGGATGATGCCAGTCAAAAGAGCCTTGGCTTCTTCATCCCAGAAGCGATTTTCAGATCTCTCGCTCTCGGAAATCACCAGCGCATCGGCAAGAATGAAGGCGTTCTCGGCGGCATCCTGGTCGCC
>CAIYCT010000244.1 GCA_903924765.1 uncultured Rhodospirillaceae bacterium
CAATGGCCAGCAACGTGCCATCCTCTGCCCGTACCGGATAGGCCATGTGTATCGATCTTTCCCGTGTCACCAATCCCACAACGGGATCGCCGAAGACCACCGTCGTTTCCCCCGGCGCAAGGGCGAGTACACGCTTGAAGTAAGTGCGGTTACGCACGTCCAGTCCGTCGGGTCCGATGGGGATTTGCGGCCACGTCTTGGGCTGCAAGATGCCGCTGGGAGATATGACCCCCACATAGAGGACTTCGGGATACGCCAGCAGACGGCCCAAAACCCGTTGCGTGAACTCGGCATCCAAACCGGCGGTCGCCACCTGACGACCGATCATTTCCTCGATACCGTCAATGCCTCGCAGACTGCCGCTGACCTGATGGTTGACCGCGTTGACAACTGCGGTCGTTATTGCCTCGGCATGTAGGATCTCTTCATGACGATCATTCCAGGCCATGGCACTAAAGATCAGCATCAAAACGACGATCACCGCAATGGCACCCAACCGCGAATGTCCTACATCAATCCGCTCCATGGCAGCGCCCCCCCCCTGTATGGGGCTAAAATTGCCGGATGATGGTTGGATCATGCAATTCCCTCGTTATTCCTGGAATTAATTTCGATGGGTACTTTAGACGAAGTTCATGTAAACTAGTCGTTATTGTTTCTTTTGTCAGCGGTGTAACGCGTTTGAGGTCCAGGAAATGAGCAGCGGAACGATTTTAGCGGTGGATGATGAAAGCCTAACCCTGCAAATGATCACCGATTTGTTGGAGGATGCGGGGTTTGAGGTCGTAAATGCCGTGAACGGCAAGCAAGCTGTCGATATCGTCATGGCGGAACCGGAAAGGTTCGACGCGCTGGTTGTCGATCGCAACATGCCGGAAATGGGGGGATTGGACGTCCTGAAATTTCTGCGTGAGCACGACGCGACAGCAAGCATTCCGGTCATCTTGCAAACCGCCGCATCCGGCCCCGAAGAAATGCGCGAGGGCATCGAAGCCGGAGCCTTCTACTACATAACCAAACCCTACGACGACAGCACCCTGGTCGCCGTCGTTCGATCGGCGGTACAGGATTACAAGGAAAGTCGGCAATTCCTGAACTTCGTCACGGCCGACCGCGTGCTGCTTCCGGCATCGAATTGATGGAAGCCGGACGATTCCGTTTTTCCACCCTGCAAGAGGCCAAGTCGGTGGTGTGGATCGTCAGCCAGTTGGCGGAAGAAACGGCCATGGCCACCACCTGTTTACAGGAACTGCTGGTCAATGCCATTGAACACGGCAATCTGGGTATCGGCGCCAAGACCAAGGAAGATTTGGTATTGGCCAATCGCTGGCAAGAAGAGGTGGACCGGCGGTTGGAACTGCCGGAAAATCAGGGAAAGTCCGTCTTGTTGGAATTCAGCGTCGCGGGCGAAGAAGTGATCATCAGCGTGGAAACCGAAGGTCCCGGTTTCGACTGGTCCGCCGCACTTACCCAGGATACCAATCTGGAAAACAGGGTGCAGGGACGCGGAATCCTGATCGCGCAATCCATGTCGGCCCAGACTTTGACCTACGAAGATGACGGAAGAAAAGCCATCGTCCGCTTCACTCGGCTTTAGTGCATGCTGAATATTTCCTTCGCAGGAACCAAATGCCTGACCATTTCGGCCAACCGCCAGCTAAGCAATTTGCTGGCGTCCATCCTGTCGCAGGTCGGCATTAGCGAAGTTATCAAAGACTGCGACATGGAATCGGCACAATTGAACATCCGATCCGCCGATTTCAACCTGATCATCTGCGCCGGTTTGGACGAAGCGCAGTATCTGTCCACCCTGTCGCAGGTCCGTAATCACGTCAGCGCCGTTACCAGTCGCACTCCGGTCATCTGCATCTCGGAAGTCTGGAAGTCGGAACATATCAACAGCCTGCGGGATGCCGGGGTCAGCACCTTGGCAACCTTCCCGCTGAACATGCGCAATATTTTAAAACAAATCACCCGCGCCTTGAACGACACGCGGGAGTTCGTGATCAACAGCACATACCGGGGACCATGCCGCCGCCGGTCGGAATCCGATACCTTTAAGGGGCCATTTCGCCGCTCCACCGACAGCGCCGGGGTGCATTACGGCTCCACGCCTTCGAAACCGGACAGCGTGGCGCCTTCTGCTCCGGCGGCGACGTCGCAATCCGAGGCAATCAAGCCGCCCCCTTTGCCACGTCACGCCCTGCCGTCTTATTCTCCCAAACGCTCAACCGAATCGGGTTACAGTCCGGTAGCCTATCAAACCGACGTCACCATCAGCGGAGCCGTACACACGGCCCGTGATGTATTCGCGCTGTTTGCCAATCGCGCCAACCGGCCATCCGACCCCCAAGCCTTGCGCGCCCTGTCCACTGCCATAGAACGCTGGCTGAACCTGATGCATCTGGTCACGTCCAGAATCACATCTTACGGCTGTAACGCGCAGCAACTGGACGGGATCAAACAGATGCGCGAAACATTTCACGACCATATCATCGATTACATCCAGCATCTGATTTCCGAGATCATCACCAATTGTGAAAGATGGCTGGCCAGCGGCAAACACATCACGGCCCACATGCGTGGATCCATAACGCAGAAAATGATTGCAATCGACGGATTGTTAATCGCGCTTGACGAACCCCAAAGGATGGATGAGATTTTATCTGTGCGTATTTGCATGGCCCGTGAATATTTAGTGAAAATTGAGGCCCAAACCGAAGGTGGATTGGTTCTCACGGAGTTTAACAAGCTATAGACCAAGGCACGGGATCGCAATGGCCCTGCCCAGATGACTAGTCTCACGCTATCTTGGAAAAGCATATGTCCGTAAAAAGCTTGCAACACTGCCACTGCCTGATTGTTGACCATGACGTCTATATGCGACGCATCCTGCGCCAAATGCTTCGGCAATTGGGATTGGGAGAGATCGACGAGGCCAAGGACGGAGCGCAGGCGTTTGCCATGACCGGTCAGACGTCCTTTCAGATCGTCATAACCGAACTCCAGATGCCCATTATGGGTGGAGTGGAACTGACAGGCCAAATTCGCCACGCAAAGACGGTTGAAAATGCCATGCCCGTCATCGGCTATACGTCGAACATCACCCCCGAATTGGTGACTTCGGCACGGGATTCCGGGATCAATGAACTCATGACCCGTCCGTTTTCGTCCGGCATTCTGGAAAGGAAATTGAATCTGGCGGTTTTAAATCCCCGCACGTTTACGCGAAGCCCCAGCTATATCGGCCCCTGCCGCCGCCGCAAGCCCCTGTCCACCTATATCGGCAGTCGCCGACGCGAGGCAGACCGGCAGGCGGCCACGCCAAATGCAGCGATAATTCTTACGGCAGCGTCGCAAGATCAATTGACCAAACGCTTCGCCAAGTCGCCATCGTAAAGTGGCGGGTTCAACCAACCAGAACTTTTTCGACCAGACGCCAAACATCGTTCAGCTTCATATCCGGCCGGACCGTCAATACCGCCTCTACGGCCTGCCGCGTTTGCCCGACGCTGTCGGCACCGGTTTCCCTGGCCCGGATGATCGTATGAGAGATCACGCGTGTGATGGATTCGAATTCGTTGATGTTGGGTGACGTCGTCATGGCGGACAATCTATCGCAGCCCCGTTTGGCGGTAAAGCCGGATTTGATTTGCCTCCCCTTATCGGCTTATATTCCTTGGAACGCGGTTCAGAACGCGAGGGCGGACCTTGGCCGGATAAGGGGGCATTATGAACACAAAAGATAGGGCCACCCCGGAAAAACCTAAACCGGAAAAACCTAAAACGGCACGGAAACCGCGTTCCACGCGCCCCCCAACCGCTGCCGATGAACATCTGGGACACCTAAAATCCGAACCTGATACAGCTATTGAGACACTGATGGCGTCATCGCCTTGGGCTGTAAAGGGCAAGTTTGCGGATAGCGGCCCCAAGCCGGAAAGCGTCACAAATGATGAATGCGGCGGCTGCGCGGCGCTCAGTTGTGCCCCCCAAACGCCGACAGCATCCTTTCCACCCGACGCCGCTGCCGCACGGGATGCGCTTACTGCCGTTCAAGCCATGGAAAAGGATATCTATGGGCGGACCCAGTTCAACCGCAGCACTGTTCCCGTCGAGGATGTGGTCCCCGGCATCTGGCGCTTGGCATTAAGCGGGATCGACAGCATGCGGGCGATCGGGAAAAATCTGGGACGCGGCATCCTGCCCCTTCTCCACAAATCACCCGGCACCAAGCCTGAAATGGACGACATTACCA
>CAIYCT010000245.1 GCA_903924765.1 uncultured Rhodospirillaceae bacterium
CAGGGTCTCGCGGATCGGCTTGCCGTTGTCCACGGTCTCGGCATAGGCCAAGAGTTCAAGATTAGCTTCCAGACGGTCGGCGATCTTCAGCAACACATTGGAGCGTTCGGCGGGAGCGGTCTTGCCCCACTTGTCGGCGGCGGCATGGGCGGCGTCAAGCGCCAGCTCGATGTCTTCGGCGCCGGAACGGGCGACCTTGGTGTAGGGCTTGCCGGTGATGGGAGTAATGACGTCGAAATATTCGCCTTTGACCGGGGCAACCCACTTGCCGCCGATGAAATTGTCGTATTTGGCCTTGTATTGGACTTTGGCGCCGGGCGTATTGGGAGATGCGTAAAGCATTGCGTTTCCTTACTTGTTAGAGTTATCGATCTTCAAGGTCTTGGCTCGCCCCGCTCCATGCCCTAAACATCCAGACATGGGGCGTGTCGCGTGCAAGCAGCAACGGTCGATTTGAGTTTTTATCGGATAATCCGACGTATGTCCTCTGAGCCTTTTTATTTTTATGGGCGAAAGTTTGCTCTTTTCTGGTCGAAAATGGTATTCGACCTTTGTCCAAAATTTAGTCACCCTTGCGTATAAGGCTGTTGATGACAGAGGCTTCGTTCCAAGCTACTGATAGACTTGTGAATATGGAATCAAGCAGGGAATTGTTGCCGTGAATGTGGATGCCATGCGCCGGATCGACCGGCTGGCGGGAGTGCCTTTATGTTGGATGGCGACGGCGTTGCAAGCGCTGCTGCGTCCGTTGCGCCGAAACTCGGACCAACCCAACAAAGTGCTGCTGATTGAATTGTCGGAAATGGGCTCGGCGGTGCTGGTGGACCCGGTGATGCGCCACATGCAGGCAAAGGGCGCCCAACTGTACTTTCTGATCTTCGCCAACAATAAGGTTAGTCTGGATTTGTTGGGCACGGTGCCGTCTGCCAACATCGTGACGCTGCGTTCGGCCAATTTGTTCGTCTTGGCGTTGGATACCATCAAGTTCCTGATCTGGTCGTGGCGCGAAGGCATAGACACCGTCATTGACCTTGAGCTGTTCTCGCGCGTCACCGCCTTGCTGGCGGGCCTGTGCGGGGCGGGGCGAGTGGTGGGTTTTCATCGCTTCAACAATGAGGGCCTGTATCGCGGCGAGATGCTGACCCGCAAGGTGCCCTACAATCCCCATATCCACATCACCCGCAATTTCTTTTCCCTGGCCCAGGCGGCATGGTCGAAAACCCAGGAGATGCCTCCAGCCAAGGCGGTGTTGCCGGACGGCCCTATCCGTTTGGCCAAGGCCAACATCGATCCCCAAACCCGCGAGCGGGTGGCTCAATCCTTGCGCGACAAGGCGGGATGGAATGGGACCCAGCCCATCGTGCTTCTCAATGCCAATGCCAGCGATTTATTGCCGCAGCGACGGTGGCCGCGCGAGCGCTTCGCCCGGTTGGCAGCCCAGATCATCGATTCCTATCCAGATGTGCTGATCCTGCTGACCGGTGCGCCCGGCGAGCGCGAGGGATTGGGCAAGCTGGCGGCGCAAGTCGATCATCCCCATTGCGTCAATTGGGCCGGGGGCGTCAAGTTCCTGGAACTCCCGGCTTTGTACGATCTGTCCAAGGTGATGGTGACCAACGATTCAGGCCCTGCCCATTTCGCCGCTGTCACCAAGTTGCCGACCATCGTGCTGTTCGGCCCCGAGACTCCGGCTCTTTACGGCTCGCTGGGCGAGACTGTTCCTGTCTATGCCGGGCTTAATTGTTCTCCGTGCGTGTCGGCGTGGAATCATCGCAAGACGCCGTGTACCGACAATGTCTGTTTGCAAGCTATCGAGATCGACACGGTGTTCCAATTGGTGCGGAACCGTTTGGGATGACTTTGACTCTGCCCAGATTGTTGTCGCTGCTGGCGCTGTGCGCCCTGTTGCAATCCCGTTATAACGCCGGTTTGCCTCTGTCCGGCGACGAGGCCTATTACTGGGTGTGGTCCCATACGCTGCAAGCGGGCTATCACGACCATCCGCCCATGATCGCGCTGCTGATCAAGGCGACCACCGCCTTGTTCGGCGATACGGTCTATGGCGTGCGGCTGGTGGCAGCCTTGTGCATGTCCGGCGCGCTGTTTTTTATCGCCCGCATGGCCGAGCGAGCCTATGGCGGACAATCGGCATGGTGGGCGTTGGGCTTCGGCTTCATAATACCGCTGACTCAGATGGGCTATGTGCTGGCCACGCCGGATGCGCCGTTGGTTTTGTTCTGGTCGGCGTCGGCGTATTTCGGCATGAAGGCATTGGCGGAAGAGGGCAATTGGCCGGATTTCCTGCTGGCGGGTCTGTGCGCCGGAGCGGCCATGGCGTCCAAGTATACCGGCGTTTTGGTTCCGGCTTCGGCGTTGCTGTTCGTGCTGATCCGCCGCCGTGATTTGTTGCGCTCGTCCAAGCTATGGGCCTCGGTCGGCGTTGCCGCCTTGGCGTTTTCGCCGGTGCTGTGGTGGAATTACGCCCACGGCTTCGAAAGCTTCGCCTTCCAATATCGTCACGGCTCGGGCGGCAGCGGCGAGACCGTCTTTTTATGGAAGGAATTCGGCCGCTTTACCGGCGGTCTGGTGGTCGCCGCGTCCCCGGTGCTGTTCGTGGTGATGATCTTGGCGCTGATTAGGCGGCAAGATTGGGAACGAGACGACAAGCGCCTGTATCTGGTGACGTTGTTTTTAGCCCCTATGGCATTGTTTCTGTACAAGGCCTTATTCACCAAGATCCAATTGAACTGGGCCGCTCCAGCGTTTTTGACCTTGTTGCCGGTGGCGGCGGGATACGTGGATCAAAAGCGGCTGAAGACTGTCGGATTGGCGGTGATGGCTAGCGCCGCCTTGATGGCGGTGGCGTTGAAATGGCCGCTGCTGTTGGGATTGACCGGCAATTTGAACATTCAGAACCGCTTGTTCGGCGGCGAACAGGCCGCAACTGCCATCATGGAGTTGCGCCAACCGGGCGACAGCGTTTTTGCCGATCACTTGACCCGCGCCGCCTTGCTGCAATTCTATCTGCCCGACCACCCCAGGGTGATGATTCCCACCGAAAGCCGCTACAGCGAATACACCCGCTGGGATCAAGGCATGGAGTGGAAAAGTCTGCATGGCCTGTATCTGGCCAAGGACCAGCATCAGGTCGAACTCACCCGCCTATTCGGCACGGCCGAGCTGGCCCAAGTGGTGGTCGCCAGCCGCCCCGGCTTCCGGTCGGAGACGTTCTATCTGTACCGGGTGGGGGCTCAGTGACCGAGAAGCTTCAGTCCGGACAAAAGGGCTGTCTGAGCGAACAGCAAACCGATAATCCATTTAATCAGATCGGTCTTTAACTCTGCCAGTTTTGCGTCCAGTCTCAATTCAAGATTATCAAGATCGGATTTGGTCGCCAATTGTTGGGCGGTTGCTTCGGCAAATGCCTCAGCCGTCGCTTTGGCTTGGGCATGCGAAACTCCGCTTGCCTCAAGCTTCTCGACGAATTTCAGAGTGTCAAAAGTCACAGCGCTCATGATGGTTCTTTATGGCCCAAATCCCCTGTTTTTACAAGATGGCGGGAATCTTTCCCGTCTTCGCCACCTCGGACAGGAAGCGATAGCTGTCCTTGGGCGTGCGCTTTAGGGTGTCGTAATCGACTCGGACGATGCCGAAGCGTTTGGTCAGGCCGAACGCCCATTCGAAATTGTCGAGCAAGCTCCAGCACAGATAGCCTTTGACGTTGCAGCCATCGGCCACGGCGCGTTCCACCGAGCGAAGATGGTCGGCGAAATAGCGTACCCGGTCGGCATCGTGGATGGCTCCGTTGGCGTCGGGCTGATCCACATAGGCGGCCCCGTTTTCGGCGATGTAACAGGCTTGGTTGTTGTAATCGCGCTTGATGCTGGTCAGCAGGTCGTACAGTCCATCGGGTTGGACCGGCCAAGCCATGTCGGTCCAGCGATCGACCTTGGGAGTGCCCCAGCCAACATCGAACGGACGGCCAGGCTCGTGCTTCATGGTGTTGGGCGAATAGTAGTTCAGCCCCAGCAGATCGATGGGAAAGTGGATCAGCTTTTCGTCGCCCGTTTTGACGATGTTGGTCATGGATTCAGCCAGCAGGGTGGGGACGCGGCCTTTGAGCAATCCATCCAAGGTGACCCGGTTCCACACCGCGTCCCATCGCTCGGCTGCGGCGATGTCCTTGGGGTCGGTGGAATCGGGTAGGCAGGGCTGGACATTGGTGACGGTGCCCAGGCGCACGTCCGGATGCTGGGCCTTGATCGCCCGCATGGCCTCGGCCTGAGCCAGATTTTGGTGGTGCAGGGCTGCCAGCATGCCCTGGGCTCCCAGCACCTTGCCAGGAGCATGCTCGCCAAATCCGTAGCCGAAGATGGCGACGATGTTGGGTTCGTTCAGCATCACCCAATCCTTGACCCGGTCGGCCAAGCGTTCCGAAACGATTCTGGCGTAGTCGGCAAAAGGTCCGACGATGGCTCGGGTTTGCCAACCGCCCGCATCCTCTAGCGGCTGCGGCAGGTCCCAGTGATACAGGCACGCCATGGGACGAATGCCAGCCGCCAACAAGCCGTCCACCAGACGGTCGTAGAAATCCAATCCCTTGGCATTGACCGCCCCGGTTCCGGTGGGCAGGATGCGCGGCCAGGCGATGGAAAAGCGGTAAGCGCCAAAACCGGCAGCTTTCAGCAACGCCACGTCCTCGGGCCAGCGATGGTAATGATCGCAGGCGACCGAGGCATTGGTGCCGTCATTGATGCGCCCTTGCGCCGCGAAGGTGTCCCAAATGCAGGGGCCGCGCCCGTCAACGTCCAAGGCGCCCTCGATCTGATAAGACGAGGTGGAGGCACCCCAGAAGAAATCTTTGGGAAAGGACATGACGGACCTCCGCTTCTTGTTAGATTGCCCGATCAGTATGCCAGCACAAGCGACGCTGGAATAGACGGGATTTCGCTCAGCGCTTGAGGCCCACGGCCTTCATCAATGCGGGCATGGTCATGCCTTGAACCACCACCGACAGGGCGACCACGCCAAAGGTCGTGAGGGTGATTTCTTGCCGAAACGGCAAGGTTTCCGGCAGCGCCAAGGTCAAGGACAAAGCCAGCGCGCCGCGCAATCCGCCCCACCACAGAATATGTTGATCGGGCAGGGGAATGCGCCAGCGCGTTCCGACAAACGGCAGACACAGGCCATAGACTGTAACGGCGCGGCCCAGCAGGACCAGCAGGGCGGCGATGGTGACGGTGTTCATGGCGGCTCCGTCGAAGGTGGTTTCGGCCACCGCAAGGCCGATCAGCAGGAAGATCAACGAGTTGGCCAAAAAGGCGGCGAATTCCCAAAAACCGTCGAGAAATTCCTGGCCGCTGGGCGACAGGGGGTTCAGCTTGAACATGCGCAATTTGGCAAGGCCCAGCAATTGGGCTTGTCCCAACACCAAACCGGCTGTGATGGTCGCCAAAATCCCAGAGACATGCAAGCGCTCGGCAGCCAGAAACGAGCCATAGGCAGCGACGCCGGTCAGGACGGTTTCGACCAAATGATCAGTGGTTCGACCCGCTACGGCCAGCACCATCGTCGCCGTTATCAGTCCGACGCCAATGCCTCCGCCAACCGTCAGGACTAAACTCTCGACAATGCCAGACGCCGTGATCCCAACGCCGTTGCTCCAGGCCAGGACCACTCCGAACAGCACGGCGGCGACGCCGTCATTCATCAGGCTTTCGCTTTCGACCAACAATCGGATACGGCCCTTGACCTCGTTATCCTTGAACATGGCGATGACCGACACCGGATCGGTGGCGGCGATCAGCACTCCGAATATGGCGGCGGCCTGCATCGGCCAGTTCAGAATCTGCATCAGGCCGATGGCGACGACCAGGGCCGAGGCGATCACTCCGACGGTGGCCAGAACAAAGATGGGGAGGGCGTCGCGGCGAAAGTCCGGCCAGGAAATCCCCAAGGCGGCCTCGAACAACAGCGGCGGCAGAATCACCACATAGATCAAATCATGGGACAGACTAAGGTCGCTCTCGACCCCGATCACCGACAGGCTGATGCCGGTCAGAACCAGACCGACCGTGTAGGGCAGGTGAAGACGCCGGACGATAATGGCCACAAGGCTGGCAATAACCAAAAGTCCAAGCAGCGGGGCAATGATCCGTTCCACCGATTAATGTCCTTCAAGACGAGGGCGCTCAACGCCCGGAAGGTATCGATGGCGTGCACAGAGCGCAAGGCAAAGCGGGGCTTCTGACCCTTTTTCCGAAAGAGCTAGGGAATGGTGGGTTTCAAAGGGAGGGCGAGCCCTCCCTTTACAATGCCTTACGCAGCCTTGGCTTGGCCCGCCACCAGTTCGACGATGTCGGCCATGATGGTGGTGAGGTCGTAATCCTTGGGCGTGTAGATGCGGGCGCATCCGGCGGCCTTTAGGGTGGCGGCGTCTTCGGGGGGGATGATGCCGCCGGCGATGACCGGGATGTGGCCGATTCCGGCGGCGCGCATGCGGTCGAGCACGTCGGTGACCAGGGACAGATGGCTGCCCGACAGGATGGACAGCCCGACCACGTGGACGCCTTCTTCCAGGGCGGCGTTAACGATTTGGGCGGGGGTCAGGCGGATGCCTTCATAGACCACCTCGATGCCGGAATCGCGGGCGCGCACGGCGATTTGTTCGGCGCCGTTGGAATGGCCGTCCAAACCGGGTTTGCCCACCAGCATCTTGATGCGGCGGCCCAACTGGGCCGAGACGTCGTCGACGCGGCCGCGCAGGGCAATCAGCTTGTCGTCGCGGGCCACCGCCATGGCTTTGCCGATGCCGATGGGGGCGCGGTATTCGCCCCACACCTCGCGCAGGGTTTGCGCCCATTCGCCGGTGGTGACGCCCGCATGGGCGGCGGCGATGGAGCTGTCCATGATATTGCGGTTTTCCTTGGCGGCGCTGGCCAGTTCGGCCAACGAGGCGGCTACGGACTTGCCATCGCGGGCCGCCTTGAAGGCGTTCAGGCGTTCGATCTGTTCGCTCTCGGCCTTGGGATCGACGGTCATCACCGCGCCGTCGCCCGAGCTTAGGGGGCTTTCGGCGGTTTCGGTCCATTTGTTGACGCCGACCACGATCTGTTCGCCCGATTCGATGGCGGCGATGCGTTGGGCGTTGGATTCCACCAGCCGTTGCTTCATGTAGCTGGATTCGACGGCGGCGACGGCGCCGCCCAGTTTGTCGATATGGGCCAGCTCGGCGCGGGCGTCTTCCATCAAGGACAGGACCTTGGCTTCGATTTCGGTCGAGCCGTTGAAGATGTCGCCATATTCCAGCAGGTCGGTTTCATAGGCGACGATTTGTTGCAGACGTAGCGACCATTGCTGGTCCCACGGGCGGGGCAGGCCCAAAGCCTCGTTCCAGGCGGGCAATTGCACGGCGCGGGCCCGGGCGTCCTTGGACAACACCACCGCCAGCATTTCCAGCAAGATACGGTAGACGTTGTTTTCCGGCTGCTGCTCGGTCAGGCCCAACGAGTTGACCTGGACGCCATAGCGAAAGCGGCGATGTTTTTCCTCGGTGATGCCATAGCGGTTCAGGGTGATCTCATCCCACAGGCGAGCGAAAGCACGCATCTTGCAGAGCTCGGTAACGAAGCGGATGCCCGCATTGACGAAGAAGCTGATGCGTCCGACGACGTTGGCGAATTCAGCCGTCGGCACTTGGCCCGAGGCCTTGACCGTATCCAATACGGCGATGGCGGTGGCTAGGGCGTAAGCCAGCTCTTGTTCGGGCGTGGCTCCCGCTTCTTGCAGGTGGTAGGAACAGACGTTCATGGGGTTCCACTTGGGAACTTCCTTGACGGTGAAGGCGATGACGTCCGAGGTTAGGCGCAATGACGGTCCAGGCGCGAAGATATAGGTGCCGCGCGATAGATATTCCTTGATCACGTCGTTTTGGGTGGTGCCGTTGAGCGAGGCGCGCGACGCCCCTTGGCGCTCGGCGGCGGCGATGTATAGGGACAGCATCCATGCCGCCGGAGCGTTGATGGTCATGGAGGTATTCATTTTTTCCAACGGAATACCGTCGAAAAGAGTCATCATGTCGCCTAGATGGCAAACAGGAACGCCGACCTTGCCCACTTCGCCCTTGGCCAAGGGGTGGTCGGAATCCAAACCCGTTTGTGTCGGAAGATCAAAGGCGATGGACAATCCCGTCTGACCGCGTGATAGATTGGACCGATACAAGCGATTGCTATCCGCGGCCGAGGAATGGCCGGAATAGGTGCGGATCAACCAGGGTGCCTCACGGGTGGGGGCGGAATTTTTCATGCTGACTCACCTTAAATAAATTCAACGGGTTGGGTTGGAAAGTTTCCTTGGATCGACATTTGACGAAATAAACTATCATTTTGTGCATTGCAATGATAGGCCTAAAACGTTAAAAGGCGTTTCTGTTAAATGACCTCCCTTTGCCGTCTTACGATTTCAGGAGAGTTTGGGATGAGCGAGCAAACCGTTAAGGACCTTTACGAAATTGGGGAAATCCCCCCGCTGGGTCATGTGCCGAAAACCATGTATGCCTGGGCCATTCGTAAGGAACGCCATGGCAATCCCAATACGGCCATGCAGCTGGAAGTGGTTGAGACCCCCGAGATCGACCCCCATGAAGTGCTGATCATGGTGATGGCGGCGGGCGTCAATTACAACGGCGTGTGGGCGGCCTTGGGCAAGCCTATTTCGCCGTTCGACTATCACAAGGCGTCCTATCACATCGCCGGTTCGGACGCGTCGGGCGTGGTGTGGAAAGTGGGCGACAAGGTCACCCGCTGGAAAGTGGGCGACGAGATCGTGGTCCATTGCAACCAAGATGACGGCGATGACGAGGAATGCAACGGCGGCGATCCCATGTTTTCGCCCAGTCAACGCATTTGGGGCTATGAGACTCCCGATGGTTCGTTCGCCCAGTTCGCCCGAGTGCAGGCGCAGCAATTGATGCATCGCCCGCGCCATCTGACTTGGGAAGAAAGCGCCTGTTACACTCTGACCCTGGCGACCGCCTACCGCATGCTGTTCGGCCACCGTCCGCATATTCTGCGTCCAGGCCAGAACGTGCTGGTGTGGGGGGCCGCTGGCGGCTTGGGCTCCATGGCCATTCAGTTGATCTCGGTGGCCGGGGCCAACGCCGTTGGCATCATCTCGGAAGAAGACAAGCGCGAATTCGTGGTCGGGTTGGGTGCCAAGGGCGTGATCAACCGCAAGGATTTCGACTGTTGGGGTCAATTGCCCGACGTGGATGACACCGCCAGCTATAACGAGTATCTGAAAAAGGTGCGCGCCTTCGGTAAGGCTATCTGGGAGGTCACCGGCAAGGGCAACGACGTGGATTTCGTGTTCGAGCATCCGGGCGAAGCCACCTTCCCGGTGTCGTGCTTCGTGGTCAAGCGCGGTGGCATGGTGGTGTTTTGCGCCGGAACCACCGGTTTCAACCTGACCTTTGACGCCCGTTTCGTGTGGATGCGGCAAAAACGCATTCAAGGCAGCCATTTCGCCAACTTGCTGCAAGCATCGCAAGCCAATCAGCTGATGGTCGAGCGTCGTTTGGATCCGTGCATGTCGGAAGTGTTCGCGTGGGACGACATCCCCGAAGCCCACATGAAGATGCTGCGCAACGAGCACAAGCCCGGTAACATGGCGGTGTTGGTTCAGGCGTGCAAGCCTGGTCGCCACACGCTGGAAGACTGCCAAGATTAAGCCCCGAAAAGGGCGTGGGGCTTGGAACCCTGCGCCCTTTTTGTCTTTTGAAATAGATGGTTAGAGCGCTGTTCGCATTTAAGAGAAATTTTTTATCTTAAGCGGGGCGTTCTCAAAGAAATGGCGATTTATCGTAATTCCGGTTTAGTTTAAGGAGCGCCCCATGAGCACACTCGTTTTGCCCGATCTGATCCCCACCTGTCGCAAAGCGCTGGAGCAGGTTCAAAAATTCCAAGCGGCGGCCAAGGCGTCGGTGTCGGCTCTGGTGATGAAAGACGGCAAAGTCAACGCCGCTTTGTTGGACCAGCAGCAAGAAGCGGCGCACGGCTATGCGTGGCTGTCCACCTATGTGGCGACGCTGACCCAGATGCTGGAATGGGCCGAACGCTTGGACGGCAGCGGGCGCTTGGGCGAGCTGGAAGGGTTGATCCTGCAATCTTTGTACGGCGAATATCTGGCGCAGATGGTGGGTGGCATTCCCATGAGCCAGGGCGAATATGTGCGTCCCAATGATATGGGCCTGACCTCGGGCCAAGTGCATGCCTTGTTCAACGAAGACGTCTCTAAGCTTCGCAATCTGGGCAACAGCGCCGAGGTGCGCGTCGCCATCGCCCATCACATCAAGGACGGCCACCATTTCGGCAATTCCGCCTTGGATGATGAGACCTTGGAAATGGTCCGCGATCAGTTCCACCGTTTCGCCGAAGAGCAAGTGGTTCCCTATGCCCACGAATGGCATCTGAAGGACGAGCTGATTCCCATCGAGGTGGTCAATCAAGTGGCGGAAATGGGCGTGTTCGGTCTGACCCTGCCCGAGGAATTCGGCGGCTTGGGCATGGGCAAGACCGCCATGTGCGTGGTCACCGAGGAACTGAGCCGGGGCTATATCGGTGTCGGCTCGTTGGGCACCCGCTCGGAAATCGCTGGCGAGTTGATCCGTTTGGGCGGCACGCAAGAGCAAAAGGAAGAATGGTTGCCCAAGATCGCCTCGGGCGAGATTTTGCCGACTGCGGTGTTCACCGAGCCCAATACCGGTTCGGATCTAGGCTCCTTGCGCACCCGTGCGGTCAAGGAGGGCGATGTCTACAAGGTCATCGGCAACAAGACCTGGATCACCCATGCCAGCCGCTCCGACGTCATGGCCATGCTGGTGCGCACCGATCCCAACACCAAGGACTATAAAGGCCTGTCCATGCTGCTGGGTGAAAAGCCGCGCGGAACCGAAGCAGATCTGTTCCCGGCCAAGGGCATGAGCGGCGGTGAGATCAAGGTGCTGGGGTATCGCGGCATGAAGGAATACGAACTGGGTTTCGACGGATTCGAGGTCCCGGTCGACAATCTGCTGGGCGGTGTCGAGGGGCAAGGCTTTAAACAATTGATGGCCACCTTCGAAAGCGCTCGCATTCAGACGGCGGCTCGCGCTGTTGGCGTTGCGCAATGCGCCATGGAAACCGGTCTGCGCTATGCCAATGAGCGTATCCAATTCGGCAAGGCCTTGATCGAGTTCCCCCGCATCGCCTGCAAGCTGGCTTGGATGGCGGTGGAGACCATGGCCGCCCGTCAGCTGACCTATTACTCGGCCAGGACCAAGGATTCCGATCAACGTTGCGACATCGAGGCAGGCATGGCCAAGCTGTTGGGGGCGCGGGTGGCGTGGTCCAACGCCGACAACGCCTTGCAAATCCACGGCGGCAACGGTTATGCCGAGGAGTATCCCATCAGCCGAATCCTATGCGATGCCCGCATTTTGAACATTTTTGAAGGGGCTGCGGAAATTCAGGCTCAGGTGATTGCCCGAGGGCTTTTGTCATCCAGTTAGGATTCTGTAGTGAAAACCGCGCTGGTCAAATATCATACGCTCGGTATAGGATGTCCGTAGGGAGCTTGAGTAGCGACCAGGGATATCGTATGTAGCTATGCCTATTGGCTAGAGAGGTGGGGATGGCGAAGGTTCTGGTGGTCGAGGACACCAAGTTTTTTCAACTTGTCCTGACTCAGAAGCTTGCATTGGCGGGATTTGAAGTGGTGAGCGCCGCGACCCTGGCTGCCGCTCGTGAAGCCATGGAAACCTATGCCGACGAATTGTTTCTTGGGATTTTCGATCTGACCCTGCCCGATGCGGCGGAAGGCGAGGCCATTGATGTGGCCATTTCGCGCGGTCTGCCGGTGGTGGTATTCACCTCCAATTTCTCGGAAGATACCCGAGACCGCATTTTGTCGTTGCGGGTAATCGATTACGTCATAAAAGAAGACCCCTCCAGTCTGGATTACGTGGTCAATCTGGTGGGGCGGCTGTGGCGCAATCGCGACGTCAAGGCGCTGGTGGTAGATGATTCCTCGACTGCCCGCAGATACACCGTCGATTTGTTGCGCCTGTACCAGTTCATCGTGTTGGAAGCGGGCGACGGCACCGAAGCGCTGGAAGTCATCGATCGGGAAAAAGACGTGAAACTGGTCATCACCGACTATCACATGCCGCGCATGGATGGGTTTCAACTGATCAAAGCCATCCGCCGGTCCCATCCCCGGGAGCGCATAGCGGTGGTCGGCGTGTCCTCGGCCGGGTCCAGCACCTTGTCGGCTCGCTTCATCAAATCCGGCGCCAACGATTTTCTCAACAAGCCGTTCCTGCGCGAGGAGTTCTTCTGTCGGGTGCAGATGAATGTGGACATCCTGGAACAGCTGGCCGAGTTGCGCGAAGCGGCTACCATCGACTTCCTGACCGGGGTGCGCAATCGACGCTCGTTCTACGAAGTGGCGGGGCCGCTGTTTGCCGCCGCCAGACGCGGTCAGGCCAAGGTGACCATCGCCTTGATCGACATCGACCATTTCAAGGACATTAACGACCAGCACGGCCATGACGTGGGCGATGTGGTGCTGGCGGAAGTGGCGGAGATGTTGGTCTATCGCGTGCGCGGCACCGATATGTTGGCTCGCTTTGGCGGCGAGGAATTTTGCATTTTGGCCTTGAACATCTTGGATAACGGCGGCGCCGATATCTATTTCGAGCGTTTGCGTCAGATGTTTGAGGAAACGAGCATCGAAACCCCGTCGGGCAAATTTAAGATCACCATCAGCATCGGCGTGTGCAATCACATGAAGGGCACTTTGGACGAAATGATCGCCGAAGCCGATACGCTGCTCTATGCCGCCAAGCGTGCTGGACGCAATAAAGTGATGGTTTCGGAATAGTTTCGTTAGGACGAAAGCCCATGAAAGCCATCAAGATCCTGGTATTGTCCATGGCTGCCGTGCTGGTGGTTGGGTTTGGCTTTTTAATCTGGGGTTTAAGCGGCGGTGCGCGGGTTTCGCCCAGCGCCTCGGCAAAACACTCTGTTGTTGCTGGGCCCGCTGAATTCGGAGATATTCGCATCGACCTACCCGTCGGCGGCAAGATCGACCAAGTCTTGGCAGTCGGCGATAAAGTGGTGGTCCGCGTTGTCGGCGCCGGAGCGGATCGGTTGATGGTGCTTGACCCCGTCACAGGGAAGTCCTCCGGTAGCTTTGTCTTGGAACCAGGCCATTGATGGCGCGCGTTGAACCACGATTCTATATCCCACGTCGTTTGCTGAGTGAGATTGAATCACGTGTGATAAAGGCCCATCCCACCGAAGATTGCGGGCTTCTGAGCGGGTTGGTGCTGGATGGTTCTTATCTGGTCGATGGTCTTTGGCCGTCGAACAACCTTTTGGCCCACCTTCCCGGACGTTTTGAAGTGGATCCGGGGGTTCGCCTTCAAGCGGAGAAGGCATGCCGCGCGCAAGGCAAACGCATGCTGGGCCATTGGCATTCCCACCCCAATGGCTTGGCCTCGCCCTCCGCCATCGATCTGGCTCAGGCTTACGAGCCCGACCTGATTTGGCTGATACTGGGCTGCAACGGCGAGAAGGTCGTTTCGGAAGCCACTTTTCTTCCCCCCCGGACCACGGATAGCGGTTTCACGTCCGTGGCGCTGGAGATTGTGTGAGATCCATGCGCCAAGCGGATCTTTGTTAAAATCGCTTGCAACCCTTTCGCCCTTCCGCCATAAACCGGTCTTCACCGTTTCGGCCCTCTTGCGTCCCCATCGTCTAGAGGCCTAGGACATCGCCCTCTCACGGCGGTAACGGGGGTTCGAATCCCCCTGGGGACGCCAATTTCCTTGATGTTTTGGTCCAATTTTGGTCCAATTGCTCCAGAAACATTTGGAGGATTGGACCATGGCTCGTGTCCGTCAGAATGTAGTTCTCGATCCCGCGACCGAAAAGCCGCTGCCCGATGGCGTGGTTTGTCGCGGCCCCTCGCAATATCGCGCCCGTAAATTGGTCAATGGTCGGCGTGTCACGCAGACCTTTACCACTGCCCTTAAAGCATCCAAATGGTTGGCAGCGGTCGAGACCGATGTCGCACGCGGTCAGTTCGTGGACCAGACGGAAGCACAACGCCGCACGCTTGCCCAAGTCATCGAACAGTACCGCGACGATATCCTTGGCGAAGATAGCGAGAAGCGCGGCGCGGCAAAGGAATGTGGCCACCTCAAAATCATTCTTGAAGACCCTGTGTGCTTGGTGCGAATGTCCCGCCTGACCTCTGCTGATCTTGCCGAATTCCGCGACCGTATGAAACAGGTGGAATATGCGCCAGCGACAATCGTCCGGCGCTTGAACTTGATCCAAACCATCATTGAACATGCTCGCCGTGAGTGGCGGATCAATCTGCCGAACAATCCCGCACAAATGGTGAAACGTCCCCCTGGGGCAGACAACAAACGTGACCGAGTGTTCCAACCCGCAAAGCCCGCACAAGAGGGGGCAGAGAAGCCGCCAAAATCAGAAGAGGATCGTTTGCTTGAGGCTTGTGATGCGGATACAAATTCTTGGCTAGGATCAATCGTCAGGTTCGCCATTTTCACCGCCATGCGCCAGGGCGAAATCATTGGTCTTCGCTGGGCCGATGTTAATTTGCACAATTGTACCGCGATCGTGCGGGGCGCGGCTGGCACCGTCACCAAGAATGGTGAAGTCCGCGAAGTTCCGTTACTTCCCGATGCGATCAGCTTGTTGAAGAACATAAAGTCCGACCGTGAAGGCTACGTGTTTCCCATTGATCAGAATGTTCTAAAGATGCGCTATCGGCGTGCCGTCGTCCGCGCAAAGATAGCTGATCTAACATTCCACGATCTGCGGCACATTGCCACCTCCCGACTAGCGAAGATTTATACCAATCCATTGGACTTGAAACGGGTCACTGGCCACAAAGACTTGAAGTCCCTTGACCGCTATTATCATACCACTGCGGCGGAACTGGCTGCAAAGGCCATCTGTTAGGCGTTTCGCCGACGGTATAATTCCGCTTTGGAAGGGCGGCCTCGTTTGCTTCCAGGTTTTTGAGAATTGCTGCGATTCGCGGTCGAGCCAGCGGCTGCCACCTGTGCCGGGCCTTGCTGTTTGTTGGCATTAAGCCAGCCCTTGATATCCTCGATTTCATACCATGCCCGTCCGCCAACCAGCGTATATGGCGGTCCTTTGCCACAATGTGCAAGATGCGCCAAAGCCGCCGCTGTCCTGAACTGAGGAAAGTGAGCGGGAACGGCAGAACGTTCAAGGACAGTGGTTTCGATTTGGATGCTCATTCCTGTACCAATCATCTGCCGTTGTTGGAATTACATGATTATTTTACAGCAACCCGCTCTGATCAATAATTCATTTTATATCATAGTGTTACGGCGGTATTTGGCGGACATAAAGGTACCGCTGTCGGAATTCATCGTAGCTGGCAGGATTAGTGACAGCCTTCCCTTGCGCAACAAGCAAATATTTACTACCAGTGGAATTGATGAGACCGTATCAATTCAGATTGAAATATCTGCCGCATCCCCATAGGATGGAGGGGCCAGAAACTAGTCTGGTCTATTATCTTGCCCCATTCGTGGGTGTGGAGTACGTGTGGATCAGGATCGTACAAATCTTCGTTGGGGTGTTGAGCGAAGGCTGGAATTCATCGAATTCCGTCTGTTCTGGGAGGGGCACGTCAATCGGAGCGATCTGATCGACCTCTTCGGCATTTCAGTGCAGCAGGCATCAACGGATTTGAACCGCTATCTCGGCATTGCCCCCGACAACATGGTTTATGATAAGAGCGCGAAAGCCTATGTGCGTAGTCCAGATTTTGCGCCTAAGTTTCTACAGCCAGATGCTGACCGCTATCTGTCCCATCTTCGTTCAGTTTCAGAGGGTATCCTGGATGCTTCCGAATCATGGATCAGCCAACTTCCTTCTGTCGATTCAACCTCCGTCTTAACTCGGACGGTCAACGCTAAGATTCTGCGGGCTGTGGTGGCATCCATTCGCCGACATGAAGCCGTTGAAGTGTTTTACCAATCCCTCTCTCACCCAGAACCGAGGTGGAGGTGGATCAGCCCTCACGCTTTTGCCTATGACGGGTTCCGCTGGCATCTACGTGCTTTCTGCAAAAATGATGGAGCTTTCAAAGATTTTGTCCTTTCCAGAATTCTTGAGACTCGTGGTGTTCAGGCCCGAGACATGGAACCCGAGGCTGACACCGACTGGCAGGAATATGTGGTGCTTGAAATCGGGCCTCACCCGGCACTTTCTGACACTCAGAAAAGTGCAATCGGTCTCGACTACGGGATGATCAACGAAAGAACGCAGGTTAAGGTTCGCCGGGCGCTTCTGTACTACACGCTCAAACGTCTGGGGCTTGACACCGATCCGTCTGCGCGTCGTCCCCAAGATCAGCAAATCGTGTTGCTGAATCGAGATTCTGTGGAGTTGGCCGCTCGAAACCCGGAGGGGGGCTAACTGATGAGCGCTCTCGAAGAACTGACGCCAAACGCCTCTGTCCGTGGAATCTTACCCAATGGTTTGGTTACCGTCGTCAGCGTTCAATGGCATGGCACTGCCGCTATCGAACTCACGTACAAAACACCAGAGGGCAAGGTTGCGAACGAACTGCTCTACCGCCACGACGAACCCCGTATAGAAGTGGTGACTTTGGGCAGGCCGTGGAGCTTTGACGGCGAGGGCGACTTATTCCGTCTGGTGTCCGAAGCCCAGCGTATTCGGCTGGCCCATCTCTTTGATCCCGTTTTGGCGGTTCACACCTCTGTGGTGGAGCCTCTGCCGCACCAAATCACCGCCGTTTATGAAGCCATGCTGCCCCGTCAGCCTCTGCGTTTCTTGCTTGCCGATGACCCTGGTGCGGGCAAGACCATCATGGCTGGCCTGCTGATGAAAGAACTGATCGCCAGGGGTGATTTGCAGCGTTGCCTTGTCGTATGTCCCGGCAGCTTGGCGGAACAATGGCAGGATGAGCTTTATCGTCGTTTCCACCTGCCGTTCGAGATTTTGACCAACGATAAGCTGGAATCGGCACGCACCGGCAATTGGTTTATGGAAACCAATCTGGTTATTGCCCGCCTCGACAAGCTGTCGCGGAATGAGGATGTCCAGCAAAAGCTTCAAGCGCCGGACTGCCGTTGGGATCTTGTCGTTTGCGACGAGGCCCATAAAATGTCGGCAACGGTATTTGGTGGCGAAATCAAATACACCAAACGATACCACCTCGGTCAGTTGCTCTCGTCATTGACGCGGCATTTCCTGTTGATGACGGCGACACCGCACAACGGCAAGGAAGAAGACTTCCAGCTTTTTATGGCTCTCCTTGATGGTGACAGGTTCGAGGGACGTTTCCGTGATGGCGTTCACGCGGCTGACGTATCCGATCTGATGCGACGTATGGTCAAGGAGAAGTTGCTAAAATTTGACGCAACCCCGCTCTTCCCCGAGCGAATTGCGTACACGGTTTCATACAAACTGTCCGACGCCGAAGCTCAGTTGTATCGGGAAGTTACCGATTACGTCCGTGAAGAATTCAACCGCGCTGAGGCATTGGAAAATGACAAGCGTTCTGGGACGGTTGGGTTCGCCCTGACCATTCTACAGCGCCGCCTTGCCTCATCGCCGGAAGCCATCTACCAGTCGATACGGCGCCGTCGGGAACGGTTGGAAAGCCGTCTACGCGAACTTGAAATCCTCCAACGCGGCGGCGAAGTGATGGCTGCATTGTCGTCAGGTCGTATGCTTGATGCCGACGATGTTGATGACCTTGACGATGCCCCCGATAACGAGCTTGAGGCTGCCGAGGAGGAAATCCTCGATCAGGCCACGGCAGCACGCAGTATCGGCGAACTCCGCATTGAAATTGAGACCCTGAAACGGCTGGAGGCCCTGGCCTTGTCCATCCGCCGAAGCGGGGAGGACAAGAAGTGGCGTGAACTGGCCAGCCTGCTGTCTGAAATCTTCACTCCCGTGTCAATCGCCAATGGTCTTGCCGAGGATGCCGAACCTTTCGATTTCGGTGTGCCCGTCATTCAAAAGCCATCGCCATCGCCCCATCAAAAGCTGGTCATATTTACCGAACATCGGGACACGCTGAATTATCTCGAAAGTCGGATTTCTTCACTCCTTGGCCGGAAAGAGGCCGTCGTTGCGATTCATGGCGGCATGGGACGTGAGGAACGCAAGAAGTCAGAGGAATCCTTCAAGCATGACCCGGAAGTTCAAGTCCTTTTAGCCACCGATGCTGCGGGCGAAGGCATCAATCTTCAGCGCGCTCATCTCATGGTCAATTATGATTTGCCCTGGAATCCAAATCGGTTGGAGCAACGCTTTGGCCGTATCCACCGCATCGGTCAAACCGAGGTTTGCCATCTGTGGAATCTTGTGGCCGAGGAAACACGGGAAGGCGATGTCTATCACAAGCTCCTCGACAAACTGGAGCAAGCCCGACAATCGTTGGGCGGTCAAGTCTTTGACGTTCTTGGCAAGCTCCAGTTCGACGGTCTGCCCTTGCGGCAATTGCTGATCGAAGCCATCCGCTATGGCGACCTGCCTGAAATTCGCGCTCGTCTGAGCCAAGTAATTGAGAACGCAGTCAACAGCGAGCAGCTTCGGGATTTGCTGAACGATAAAGCTTTGGCCCAGGATTCCATGGATGCCAGCCGCGTTTATGGTATTCGGGAGGAAATGGAGAGGGCCGAGGCCCGCCGGCTGCAACCCCATTATATTGAATCATTCTTCCTAGAAGCCTTCCAGCGTCTTGGCGGCACAGCCAAACAACGCGAAGCGCGACGGTACGAGATCACGCACGTTCCAGCCCCTGTCCGCAATCGTGATCGGCTGATCGGGATTGGCGAGCCTGTTTTACCGCGCTACGAACGAATCGCTTTCGACAAGACTTTGGTCGCGCCACAAGGGCAGACGCTTGCGGCCTTCGTTTGCCCCGGCCACCCTCTGTTGGATTCCGTGATCGACCTCACCTTGGAGCGACACCGCGACTTGCTGAGGCGGGGTACGGTGTTGGTGGACGAACGGGATGCGGGGACATCGCCGCGTGTCCTGTTCTATTTGGAACATGCCATACAGGACGGCGGCATGACTCGCGCTGGAGATCGTCGCGTCATTTCCAAACGGATGCTTTATGTTGAAATCGACCAGGATGGCAACACCCGTCATGTCAACTATGCGCCCTACCTGGACTATCGCCCCCTGACCATTGACGAGCCAAAGGCAGAAGGCATTCTCGCCAGATCGGAATGCGCCTGGATTGGCCCCGAACTGGAACGTCAGGCCCTTGGACATGCCATTTCCCATGTGGTGCCCGAGCATTTGGCCGAAGTAAAGGAGCGCAAACTCAATCTACTGACAAAGACTGAGGCTGCGGTCAAGGATCGTCTGACCAAGGAAATCACCTACTGGGATCATCGGGCAGAGCAATTGAAGCTCCAGGAGCAGGCCGGAAAGGTGAACGCCAATCTCAATTCCGGTGAGGCACGGAAGCGTGCCGACGCGCTCCAGGCGCGCCTGGAAAAGCGCATGGATGAAATCAAGCAGGAACGTCAGATTTCCCCACTGCCGCCTGTGGTGTTGGGTGGAATGCTGATTGTCCCTGCTGGCCTGTTGGCTTCAATGACGGGCAATCGCTCCTTGGTGCAAACCACCCCTGTGGATACCATGGCTGCCGCTGCCAGTGCGCGAGCGATCATCATGGACATTGAAAGGGGCCTTGGTTTTGATCCCGTGGACCGGGAGTTCGATAAGCTGGGCTATGACATCGAAAGCCGGGTGCCCGGCACAGGCAAGCTGCGGTTCATCGAGGTCAAGGGACGGATCACCGGAGCGGCCACTATCACCGTGACACGAAACGAAATCCTGACATCATTGAACAAACCCGACGACTTCATTTTGGCCATCGTCGAGTTCGATAGTCCTGGTCATCGGGTCCATTACATTCGCCAACCATTTCAGCGTGAGCCGGATTTTGGGGTGACGAGCGTCAATTATAGCTTCGCTGAATTGCTGGAAAAATCGGGAGCGCCGAAATGAAACTATCAAAAATCCAAATTTCGAATTTTCGATGCTTCGAGACGCTGACAGTCCCCCTGCAACCCGATGTGAATGTCTTCGTCGGTGTAAACGGTGCAGGTAAGACGTCCATTCTCGATTCCATTGCTATCGCCCTGTACGACATTGCGGCAGCCAACGGCGGTGGTGGAAAGCGGCAGCGCCAAGGCCAACAGGCGACGCTTCGTCCATCTGATATTTACATTGCGCCAGGGGCATCGGACGACTTCACGGGACGTAAGAATTTCGTACAGTTTCGAGCTTGGGCTACTGACTTCTATGGCGTAAGTGGATTCACCACGAATGAAGAGATAGCGGGCAAGCCTGCCATTGCATGGCAGGACTACATTGAATACAGACCGCCAAACGATTTTCTCTATTCGTTTAATAACGCAGAGAATTTGGACGAATATTTTAAGGCATTGTGGTCAGTGGCCAGAAATGAACCAAAGGCTCTCATTGCGTTCCCCGTCGTTGCTTACTACCGTGCATCGCGGCGTCTTTCCGCAATGCCTCCACTCGGTGATATTTTTAATCTCAAGCTGGAGCGGCAATTGGCATTCAAGGATGCGCTGGATGCTGGCGGCAACTACAAGTCCATGTGCCAATGGTTTTACCTGCGCGAGAATCAAGAGCTTCGTGAGAGGCTGAATGTCCATGAGGGCAAAGAATTTCAGTACCCGGACCTCAAGGCCGCTCGACAGGTTGTCATCGATACCCTCGAACATGTCACAAGGGTGTTTTTCGACGACAATCCCCCCAGTCTGAAGGTTGAGTTTGAGAGCAATGATGGTGCCCAAAGGGTCATGTCTCTGGAACAACTGAGTGATGGTTATAGGAATATTCTAGGCATTGTTCTTGATTTCGCAAGGCGGTTGGCTTTGGCGCATCCAAACTGGGAAAACCCACTGAAAGCCCCTGGCATCTTGCTGATTGACGAGATTGACCTTCATCTTCACCCAAAATGGCAACAGCAGGTTATTCCGAGTTTACAGAAAGCCTTTCCAAATACTCAGATCATTGTTACCACCCACAGCCCCGCAGTGCTTACAACAGTTCGTCGGGAACAGGTGTATTTGCTGGGATTTGATCATCAGTTCGAGAAGATTCCAGATGATGTCGGCACGTATGGGGCGGAAAACTCCCGAGTACTCGCTGAGGTGTTTGGTACGCACGCGCGCCCACAAAATATCGAGATCATTGAAAAATTGCGCGCCTACCTTGCTTTGGTGGAATCACAGCAGCACGAGACGGATCGGGCATGTGATCTGCGAACCGAATTGGAATCTGCTCTTGGCAAAGGCGAACACCACTAACGAGACCGTGCTAGAGGCGGCGCGGGCGGAAATTTGGCAAAGTTGGCGGCGGTCTTGCGCCGAGAATGTGGATCACCCCAGAGCCAAGGAACTGTTCGACCGACACAAGCTGCCCGGCTTCCATGACCCCTTCGCGGGTGGCGGAGCATTGCCATTGGAAGCCCAGAGGTTAGGGCTGGAAAGCCATGCCACCGACCTCAACCCGGTGGCGGTGCTGATCAATAAGGCGATGATCGAAATCCCGCCAAAGTTTGCGGGACAGCCTCCCGTCAATCCAGTATCGCGGGATGAAATCGCTCGGGGTGGGCGATGGAACGGCAAGGGTGCGCAGGGGCTGGCTGAGGATGTGCGCCATTACGGCAAGTGGATGCGGGACGAAGCAGAAAAGCGCATCGGTCATCTGTATCCAAAGATCGAGATCACGGCGGAAATGGCCGAGGAGCGCCCCGACCTGAAACCGCTTGTAGGGCGGCATCTAACCGTCGTTACTTGGCTGTGGGCGCGTACAGTAAAGAGTCCCAATCCGGCTTTTCGAGATGTTGATGTGCCCTTGGTTTCAAGTTTCATTTTGTCGCCAATGGCAGACAAAGAGGCGTTTATCGAGTCAGTAGTGGAGGGAAATAGCTACCGCTTTGTCGTCAAGATTGGTATCCCGAAGGATGCGGAGGCTGCGAAGAATGGTACCAAGCTCGGGCGTGGTTCCAATTTCACTTGTGCTATGTCTGGATCTCCTATCAGCGGCGATTATATCAAAGCCGAAGGACAAGCCGGACGAATGAGCGCACGTCTTCTAGCAATTGTGGCAGAAGGTGATCGTGGGCGAGTTTATTTATCGCCTACAGCCGAGCACGAGGAGACTGCATGTCGAGCAGTTCCCGATTGGCGTCCAACGGGGGATGCCCCCCCGCCTCACTGGCGGAACATGTGTGCCTTATGGCCTTCGGGAATGGGGTGATCTGTTTACCTCACGTCAACTTGTAGCCATTGCAACATTTTCCGATTTAGTGCTGGAGGCCCGCGATCAGGTCAAACTCGATGCAATCGGTTCTGGATACACCGATAACGGGGTGCTTCTACATGACGATGGGAAAGGGGCTTCTGCCTATGCTGATGCAATTGCGGTCTATTTAGGGTTTCTGGTCAGCAAACTTGCAGATAAGGGCTCAACATTATGTACCTGGGATGCTGGTCCTGTTTCAAATCGTACTGCATCAGGCCGCTCAGCATCTCGTCCCGCTCCAGATCGTCGCGGCACCGCGATTCGGTGAAACGGATGGTCGTCTCAAGAGCATCGATAATGTGGCGCAGGCGAACCTGATCTTCAGTGTTCATATTGTACCTCCGCCGTCTGCACCACCTCATCCCGGAAATAGCGGCTGAGATCCTGAGCCGTGCGGAGATCGACCTTCCGCCCCCCAGAAGTTCGGATAATTCCATCTCTATCCGTGCCATGGTCAGCAGACTGGGTCTGGCCTCTGGATCGAATTCCACCAAAAGGTCGATGTCGCTGTCGGGCCGATTGGTCCCTTTCAACGTCGAGCCGAACAGCGCCAACCGCCGGATTTGGCGTTGGCGGCAAACCGAAGCCAAAGCGGCAGGATCGGTAAACAGGCATTCAGTCATAGGATTCCTCCGCTCTCAGATTGGGTGCCGATTCCGGTGAAGTCGCCCGGGGATTCCGGGATCAAGTCGCCCATGGATTCCGTTTTGATGTCGCCCACCATTCCGGAATGAAGTCGCCCACCTTTTGAGGTGTCAGCGCTGGCTTTTTTGGTTTGTCATTGATCG
>CAIYCT010000246.1 GCA_903924765.1 uncultured Rhodospirillaceae bacterium
CAACTGGCCCTGATCGGAGCCACTTTATATCTGACCTTGCAAGGAAAGATGGTGGTGGGCGATACGGTCAAGATGGTGTCGCTGTCGGTGCTGCTGATGAACAACATCTGGGGCGCGGCATCGCGCATGTTGGAGCTGCTGGAACAAGCGGGGCAATTCACCTCGGCCCTAGACAGCATCCTGATCCCCCACGCCATCGTCGATGACCCCAACGCCAGACCGCTGACGATCAGCGGCGGCGGCATCGAGATTCAGAACCTGTCCTTCCACCATCGCGACGGCAACGTCGTGTTCAAGGACTTGTCGCTGACCATTGCGCCGGGGCAAAAAGTGGGCGTGGTGGGTCCCAGCGGGGCTGGCAAAAGCACCTTGATCAAGCTGCTGCGCCGTCACTATCAGCCGCAAGCGGGGCGAGTGTTGATTGATGGCCAGGACATCGCGTTGGCGACCCAGGATTCGGTCAATCAAGCCATCGCCGAGGTGCCGCAACAACCGGGCTTGCTGCATCGCTCCATCCGCGACAACATTCGCTACGCCAAGGACAGCGCCCCCGAAGACGCGATTCTTCAATCCGCCAAAGACGCCTACGCCGAACAATTCATCATGGAACGACCCCAGGGATACGACGCCTTGGTGGGCGAACAAGGCATCCAATTGTCCGGCGGCGAGCGTCAGCGGGTGGCCATCGCCCGGGCCTTGTTGAAGGACGCCCCCATCTTGATCTTGGACGAGGCGACCTCGTCGCTGGATTCGGAAACCGAACATTTTATCCGCGAGGCCCTGTGGCGTCTGATCGAAGGCCGCACGGTTATCGCCATCGCCCATCGCCTGTCCACCATCAGCCGCATGGACCGCATCTTGTATCTGGAAGACGGCACGATACTGGAGGACGGAGCTCACCAGGATCTGCTGGACCTTAACGGCCGCTACGCCCACTTGTGGCAGCGTCAGGTAGATGGGTTTTTGGAATGAAATAGCGTCTTGCATGGCTCCTAACCACCCCCGCCGCACGCTATTCTCTCCACTTTCTGCAACTTGGTGATACTGTGCCGACATTCTGACACCCTATGCAAAGAAGCACAGCGACCGCCATGGACCTATTTTCAGCCGATCACCCCCTCACCCGCGCCCTGGTGGAGCGTTCCTATACCGATCTGACATCGGTTCAATCGGCGGTGCTCGACCCGCAAATCCAAGAACGCGACCTGCTGGTGTCGGCGCAAACCGGCTCGGGCAAAACGGTGGCCTATGGCTTGGCCATGTCCAGCACTTTGCTGGGCGATGCGCTGGAGCTGGAACAGGCGGCAGAGCCCCAGGCACTGGTTGTGGCGCCAACCCGCGAATTAGCCTTGCAGGTGCATTCCGAGCTGAGCTGGCTGTACGCCAAAGCCGGTGCTCGCGTGGTATCATGCGTGGGCGGCATGGACCCAAGGGCGGAACAGCGGCAATTGGCCCGCGGCGCCCACATCGTCGTCGGCACCCCCGGTCGTCTGCGTGACCATCTGGAGCGCGGCGCGTTGCAGGCGGGGCATCTGAAAGCGGTGGTGCTGGACGAAGCCGACGAAATGCTGGACATGGGCTTTCGCGAGGATTTGGAATTCATTTTAGAAACCACGCCGCAACAGCGCCGTACTTTGTTGTTCTCGGCAACCCTGCCCAAAGACATCATCGCCATGGCCAAACGCTATCAGCGCGACGCTTGGCGCATCGCGCTGTCGGCCGGACCGCAGGGGCATGTGGACATCGAATACCGGGTGGTCCGCATCGCTCCAACCGAAGTCGAGCATGCGGTGGTCAATCTGCTGCGCTATTTCGAATCGCCCACCTCCATGATCTTTTGCAACACCCGCGAAGCGGTGCGTCATCTCCAGGCCATCTTGCTGGAACGGGGCTTTGGCGTGGTCGCCTTGTCCGGGGAATTGTCCCAGACCGAACGCAACCACGCCCTCCAGGCGTTGCGCGATGGCCGCTCGCGGGTTTGTGTCGCCACCGACGTGGCGGCGCGCGGCATCGATCTGCCCAGCCTGGATCTGGTTATCCACGCCGAATTGCCGCGCAATGCCGAGACTTTGCAACATCGCAGCGGCCGCACCGGACGCGCCGGACGCAAGGGCATCAGCTGTCTCTTGGTGCCCATATCGCGCAAAAGACGGGCAGAGATGTTGCTTCAATCCGCCGGATTGCGGGTGGAGTGGAGCGGTGCCCCCACGGCGGAAGACATCCTTAAGTTGGATCAAGAACGCTTGCTGCAACACCCGATTCTGACCGCGGAAATCGACAGTGACGATCGCGCCATGGCCCAGGCCCTTTTGGCGGTCCGCTCACCGGAAGAATTGGCTTGCGCCTTGGTGCGTCTGTATCGCACCCATCTGCCCGCCGCCGAAGACGTGTTCGATCCCGGTCCAGGCGTCCCAAGCCGAGACGACCGCAGCCAATCCCGCGAAGCGCGCAGCCCCCGGCACCCCCGTGATTCCAGCACCGACGAGGATGGCGGCGACGCGGTTTGGTTCCGCCTGAATATTGGACGGCAAAAGAACGCCGATCCCAAATGGCTGATCCCGCTCATCTGCCGACAAGGCAAAATCAGCAAGCAGGAGATCGGTTCCATCCGCATCCACGAACGGGAAACCAAATTCGAAATCAAGGCCAGCGCCGCCGAAGCCTTCTTGCAAGCTGTTCGCCAAATCAAAAACCCCGAAGGCCGCATCGAGCCGGTGGGGTTGAACGAACCGGAACAACCCATCGCACCCCGCAATACGGCTCCGACACCGCGAACCAAACCCAGCGCCGCCCCGATGGAAAGAACCAGAGAGCGCCCCAATTCTCCTAGCGACAAACCTCGTCCTGCGGGAGACAAGCCCCGGTGGGCGAAGACCAAACCGGTCGGCAAGCCCGGCGGCAAGCCCTTTGGAAAACCCAAACGCCCAGCCTAACGCAATGACAACCACGCTTCGCGTCTGCATCCATTATCGGGTTGGCCAATCCTCGTGCGCCGGACGCGGCAGCGAGAAAATCCTTAAAGAGTTGCGCAGGCTGATTGAGACCTCCGGATCAAACTGGAAGGTCGAGGAAAGCGTGTGTCTGGGCCATTGCCAAAAGGGCCCCAATGTCAAAGGCGCGCCCGGCGGTCCTATTTTGCACCAGTGTCAGGATGCTCAATCGGTTCTGGACCGTATAGAGCAGGAATGGGAGCGGTAATCTTGCCCACCCAAATGCCCCTGCCATTTTTAACCATATTTTCTATAATGACATTTAATAATAATGCAATTTGCTCCGGCGACGGGGTTAATGTCTATTCTCTGCATTCGATTCTAGCGGGAGATCCGAACCATGCGTGGCCACAGAGAAACTAAGCGATTTATCGTCGTTCCAGCTGGAAACGGAGTCGGACTTAAAGCCATTTCCCTGGGCCTGCTTCAAGCATTGCAGCGTGAAGGCGTCAATGTGGGGTTCGTCAAGCCAATCTCGCCGCCTTCCGTCGTGGACGGACGCCCCGAATTGTCGTCCCATTTCGCTGAGATTCTGTGCCATGTGCCAAAGGCGCCCTCCATTGCCTACGCCCATGCCGATGAATGCGCCCGCACCGACCAGCTATCGAACCTGATGGAAGAAGTGGTCAGCGTCGTCGAAGCCGCTTCGGAAAATTACGACGTGATCATTATCGAAGGCCTGTCGCGCGAGACGGACGCGCCGTCGGCGGCGCAGCTCAATATCGAGATGGCCCATACCCTGATGGCCCATGCTGTCATCGTCTTGCAAGGCGACAGCGGTGACGCCAAGCAAATGGCCGAAATCATCGATCTCGAGAAACAGCGCTACACGGACGGCAAGCATGGGCATTTCGCTGGTGCTGTGATCAATCGGATTCCCGAAGGACCGGTCGGCGACGCGCTGATCGCCGACCTTAATAAGCTGGGCGACAGGGTGCCGTTGATCGCCGCCATCAAGTCCGACCGCGCTCTTGACGCGCCCCGGCTGGTCGATGTGGTCGAAGAACTGGGTCTGACCGTGGTCCGCGCGGGCAACATCGCCAATGCCCGCGTCAACCAAGTAGCGGTTTGCGGCAGCGCCGTCGAAAGCACCATTCCACGGTTGCGATCTGGAACGTTGCTGGTCACGTCGGGTGATCGCAGCGAAATTATCCTGGCCGCCGCCTTGGCCTATCTTAAGGGCATTCCTCTGGCTGGCATTGTGCTGACCTGCGGCCATGAACCGGCTGAATCCATCACCTCGCTAACCTCTTCGACGCAATTCAATGGGCTTCCTTTGCTGGCGTCGGGGAAAGACACCTATCAAACCAGCGTTCTGCTGGCCGGTCTCAATCACGGCGTCACGCGTGACGATCCGCAACGCATGGAGCGGATCATTGACGATGTGGCCGAACGGATCAATTTGGCCCGGATCAAGACCTTCATTCTCGAGCCCGAAGAAACCCGTCTGACGCCGCCAGCCTTCCGCCACCGGTTGATCCAACTGGCCCGTAAGGCCGGAAAACGGATCGTCCTGCCCGAGGGCGACGAACCGCGCACCTTGCAGGCTGCGGCGATTTGCCACGAGAAAGGCATCGCCGAATGCATTTTATTGGGTGACCCGGCACGGATTCGCGAAGTGGCGGATATGCATGGGATCGTGCTACCCGAAAGCGTTCATATTGTTGACGCTCACTCGGCAATCGACCGCTATGTCGGACCGCTGGTGGAAATGCGCAAGAGCAAGGGACTGACTCCGCAGCAAGCCGCCGATCAGTTGGAAGATACTGTGATGCTGGGCACCATGATGTTGGCCCTTGGGGAAGTGGATGGCCTGGTGTCTGGCGCCGTTCACACCACCGCCAGCACGGTGCGTCCGGCGTTACAATTGATCAAGACGGCCCCGGGGCAAAAAATTGTTTCCAGCGTGTTCTTCATGCTGATGCCAGATCAGGTGTTGGTCTATGGCGACTGCGCCATCAACCCCAATCCCACCGCCGAGGAATTGGCCGATATCGCCATACAGTCGGCGCAGTCCGCCAAGTCCTTTGGCGTTGAGCCGCGCGTGGCCATGATCTCCTACTCCACCGGATCATCGGGAACGGGCGAGGACGTCGAGAAGGTACGCAAAGCCACGGAGTTGGCGAAGGAACGCGCTCCCGATCTGATGATCGACGGCCCAATGCAATACGATGCCGCCAGCGTCGAATCGGTAGGCCGCCAAAAAGCGCCCGACAGCAAGGTCGCCGGTCGCGCCAATGTTTTCATTTTCCCCGACCTGAACACCGGCAACACCACCTACAAGGCGGTGCAACGTTCCGCCAACGTGGTCAGCGTCGGCCCAATGCTGCAAGGCCTGCGCAAGCCGGTCAACGACTTGTCGCGCGGCGCTCTGGTTGATGACATCGTCTACACCATCGCCCTGACCGCGATTCAGGCGATTTAACATCCCTCAACCGAACAAAACAGCCGCCCCACGCCGGAGCGGCTGTTTTTATTTGGATACGAGGGACACGTCACCCGCCGCACAGGCCTATTACACAACGAACTTTATATCGGCATGATGGTATGGAACCGCCATCGCTATATCAAGAACCCCACCACGGGCAAGCTGGTGGCGCGGGTCAATCCCGAGTCTGAATGGATCAGAACCGAAGTGCAAGACCTGCGCATTATCGACGATGCTTTGTGGCAAGCGCCCCTGTCCCGGCATGACCACCTTGGCGAACAATATGCCGCCGTCATCAACGGTGTTCGCAAAGCCCATGCTTCCAACAAGCTGAACGGAATTGCATCATCCGTTACCTATGTGTTGCCTGCGGGGGATTTTGGAGCGATGGCCCGATAATCGAAAAACCCGCCAAATCATTGAGTTGACGGGTTATTTTTTGGTTGCGGGGGCACGCCACCATTTGAGGCGAACTGTTCCTCTTCGGGCTGCATAAGCTGGTTCTGGGCTCGCTGCCAACGTCGGCAGCCTCAAATCAATATAGCCGTCAAAAAGATCTATCAACAGCGTCACTGGCTGAGTGCAGAAAATGCGTCTGTCGCCATCGACGCCCATGTTTCTGCCCAGCAACACCTGTGATCGAAACTCTCCTGAACCACGATCTGCGCCGGGGCTCCTTTGGGCAGCCGTTGAAGGAAAGATCTCGTTACGTCTGCGCCAACGACCTTATCCTTCCCTCCGGCATAATGAACCTGATGGATCGCGGCAACTTGGGCGGCCACGTCAGCGGGATCAAGGGAATCGCTCAGTGGGGACAGGCCGTCTCGTTTGGTCCAATAGCCCAGATCAAGATTGGCGACGACGGTGACGACACCAGATACGTCGTGGCGTTTGGCAGCCAGCAGCACGGCCAGAGCACCGCCGCCCGAATAGCCGACAAGAACCAGATGGTCGGCCTTTGCCCGATCTTTCAGAATGTCGATGGCGGAACTCAAGCTGGCCACGACCTCGGGAGCATAGCGTCCGCTGGTCCAAGTCCGGACGGAACAATTCCGCGCATGGTCGGGCAGCGTGTATTGGCAAGGACGGCCAAGCCAGGCAACGGCGGCCTGTCCGGGATGGGCCAGTGCCAGACGCAGCGCCACCGGGTCCGTCGGGGTGGGGTTTGAGGATGGCTGGCTGGGATGGACATAAGCGAAGCCATCGCCCTCCAGATAAACCACCAGGGTTCCCGTTCCATGACGCGGCGCGGTGGCGGCGGCGAGTTCGAAGGAGCCCGCTGATAGGATTTCCCATTGCCAGCCGGCGGATTGAGCAAGGTTCGGCCCTTCCGTAGTCCGTGACGAAGCACAGGCGGCAAGCAGCAGCATCAGCAAAACGGCTAAGCTCCGCCGCACGGCTTACATCTCCCTGGCGGCGACATTCAGGGTCGATGCGCTCAGTTTGTCGTTGGGAGCGCAGAGCATGTTCAGATCGTCCATCAGGAAGAAGCGATAATTTAGCCCAGCGAACTGGGCCTTGATCTCCTCGACATCGACCTTCCAATATTCGATCCAGCACCATGGCCGATGGCGCTTGAGGGTGCGGCGGGCGCCCTTCAGCACTTCGATATCCATGCCCTCGACATCGATCTTCAGGAAGTCCAAGCGCGGCAGGGCCAGGGAGTCGAGGGTGACGATCTCAATCTGCTCCAGCCGCACCTTGCCCTGCTCCAGCAGGCTGAATTGGCCGAAGTCCTGGGGCGCGCCATAGTCGGGGCGGCTGAGCGGCAAGGTTCCCTTGGCTGCTCCCAGCCCCTGGTTATGGGCGATCAGGTTTTCCAGATCGTTCAGGGCCGTGCTGCCGCAGAGAGCGCAGAACAGCATCCGCTGCACCTCGAAGGCATGGACGATGCCGCCCCGCGCCGCCAGGGCTTGGGCGATCGGCACCGAGACCAGACCGATGTTTGCTCCGGCATCCACGACGACGGCCTGCTCCGGCAGAATGCTGATCACCGCCAGGATGTTGCTCAACTCGCTCTGGATATGTGGGAACCCGGTCTTGATCAGGGCCTCGACCTGGAAGGAGCAATGACGGTTGACGATGAACTTGCCGTAGACCGACTCGATCACGGTGAAATTGTTGACGGCCATGCTTTCCCCTTTCAGAAATGGGCTGCCTTGAACCGCTCCAACTCGGGGCGGATCGCCGCCACCACGCTGGCCCAATCATTCCGTTGGGGCTGGCGGAACAGCCGCAAGGTGGGATACCAGGGGCTGTCGTCGCGCTCCAGCAGCCAGCGCCAATCGGCCACGAAGCCCAGCATGACCCAGGCGGGACGGCCCAGAGCGCCGGCCAGATGGGCGGGAGCGCTGTCGATGGAAATCAACAGGTCGGCCAGGGTCAGGATGGCCGCCGTATCCTCGAAATCTTTGATTTCGGGGCTGAGGTCCACCAGCTTCATGCCGGGCGGCGGAGCCTTTCCTTGCTCGGCGGTTGGGCCTTTTTGCACCGACAGGAAGGTCACGCCCTCCATGGCCAGAGGGGCCAGGGTGGACAGGCTGGCGGCTCGGTTCTGGCCGTTGTAGAGCGTCGGCCGCCCGGCCCAGTTCAGGGCCACCCAAGGCCTGGGCAGCTTGGACAGACGTTTCTGCCAGCGGCGCAGGCGCTCCTTGTCCGCCGTCAGATAGGGGATTTGCCCCGGCAGGTGCGACAGATCGAAGCCCATCGCCATGGGCAGGCTCATCATCTCGCAATGGACGTCGAAAGGCGGTGGCAGTGAGCCTCGGGTGATCAGTTCATCGAAGCCAGTGCCGCGTTTTGCCAAGAGGTAAAGGTCTGGCGAAACCTCCAGGATCACCTTGGCTTGGCTGCGCTGCTTGGCCCACTCGACCATGCGGATGAACTGCAAGGTATCGCCGAAGCCCTGCTCGTCATGGATCAGCAGGGTCTGGCCGGGGATGGGCCGGCCGTCCCAGCGCGGGCGCTGGACCTTGCGGGCGATGCGGGTGGTGTGGTCGAGGCTGTAGCGCCAATGATATTCCCGCCAGCCTCGCTCGAACTGCCCGAACAGCAGCAGGGTTTCCGACAGATCAAAACGCAGAGCCAGATTGCCTGGTGTTGCCTCGACCAGCATCTGCTGGACGGTCAGGGCGTCTTTGGCCTTGCCCTGATGGCGCAGGCTCTTGGCCAGGGCGGCCCACAGCGGCAACGGCCCCTGGCCGCCTCGCAGCAAGGGAGCCAACAATGACTCGGCCTGCTCGGGCGCGCCGCCGTCGATCAGGGCGTGAGCCCGGGCAATGACCGCCGAAAGCTCGGTCATGGCGTGATCCCCAGCGCCTCCAGCAACGGCCCGAGATGGGCGGCATGAGGCTTCCAGCGGCCCGCCGAAGTCTTGTAGATGGGCTGGCGCACCTGATTGACGCTGGCGGTGCGGACCACCCGCTTGGTCTGATGAAACGACAGGCAGGCCTCGTCCCAAGGCAGGCCGAGGAAGTCGATCATCCATCGCGCCTGACCGTCCAGATCATCGACCACAGCTTCGTAATCCACCTCGATGAAGCGGTCGGCGGGCAGCACCTTGCGCCAATGGGCCATCAGTTTCTGATAGGCCACATGGAACTGTCCCAGTTCGGCCAGATCGTAGGTGAATATCTGCTCGGCGCTGAATAGCTTGGAATAGCAGGACAGGCAGGTGTCCACCGGATCGCGGCGGCAATGGATGATGCGGGCGTTGGGCAGGATCTGGCGGATCAGTCCGACATGCAGGAAATTGGCCGGCATCTTATCGACCAGATGACGCTTGCCTTGGGCCAGCGGCGCGACCTGGGCCAAATAGGCGCGGCCAAGCTGGGCCAGTTGCTCGGCGTTTAAGGATGTGACGCTATTGGGATAATTGCCGATTCCGTCGGTCAGCCGCGGCAAGACCGACAGCTCACCGGTTCCGTGCACTTGGGGATGGGAGGCGAGGATTTGCTCGACCAGAGTGGTGCCGGAACGGGGAATGCCGACGATGAACACCGGCAGCTCCGAGGGATCGCCAGAGCCCTTGTGCTTTTTCAACAGGACCGGCGAGAAGGTCTTGGCGATCTGCTCCAGCCATTGTCCGGTGGCCTTGACATCGAAGGACAGACTGGACCGCTTCATGCGGTTGCCTTCGTTCAGGTGGTAAAAGGCCTTCTCCGAGTTGCCGATATCCAGATAGGCCTTGCCCAGGGCAAAATGCAGGGCCATGCGGTCGGCGTAGGATTGCGCCCCGCCGTCGCCCAGCAACGCCTCCATGCGCCCGACATCCTGGTCGTCCGCCGTGAACTTGCGCAGGTCGGACTGGTTGAACCAGGCCTTGGCCGAGCGCGGGAAGGCCTCCAGGGCGCGATCGAACGCCGCCTTGGCCTCGTCCTTGCGCCCCGTTTCCATGAACAGCACGGCGCGGTTCACCAGGGCGCTTTCCACCGCCAGACCCGGGAGAGATGCGGCTTGACTGAAGGCCTCCAGCGCCTCGTCGAAGCGGCCCATGGCCTGGAGAATTTGCCCCAGCATGTTGCGCGCCTCAGTGTTTTCCGGCGAGGCCGCCACCGCCCGCTGAGCCGAGTCCAAAGCCTCGTCCAGCCGCCCCAGCTCCTTCAGGGCGATGGCCCGTCCGCTTAGGCCCCCGGCATTTTGCGGCGCGAAAGTGAGCAGGGAATCCAGCCAGCGCATGGCCTCGGCATGGCGATAACGCCCGGTCTCCACCGCCGCCAGATTGACATAGGCGTCGGCCAGCTGCGGGTTGATATCGATGGCCCGGCGTGCCGCTTCCGCCGCCCGCTCGGCCTGGCCCTGGTCGTTCAGCAGGTTCGACAGATTGCTGAAGGCCTCGGCGTAATTGGGGTTGAGGGTCATCGCCTTGGCGTAATGGGCCTCGGCCAGATCGAGCCGCCCCAACCGCTTGCAGGTGTTGCCCAGATTGTTGTGGGCTTCCGGGTAATTGGGTTGCAGGGCGATCACCCGCTCCAGGCAGCTCCGGCTTTCCTCCAGCTTGCCCGCCTCTTGCAGGATGATGCCGAGATTGTTCCAGGCCGCCACCAGAGTGGCGTTCAGAGCCACGGCGCGGCGGCCAGCCTGCTCGCCTTCGGCCAGCAACCCCTTTTGCCGGCACATCTCGGCCAGATTGCTGAAATAGATGGCCGGGGCGCGCGGGGCTAGACAGGCTTGGCGCAGATGGGCGATGGCCAGATCAAGATTGCCATAGGCATGGGCTATCACCCCCATCAGGTGCAGGGCATCGGCCTGGCCAGGCCAAGCCGCCAGAACCCGCTGGCAGAACAGCTCGGCCTGATCGGCCTGTCCGGCGTTCCAATGGGCGTAGGCGCGGTTCAGCGCCTCCTCGATGCTCAGATTTTCCTGGGAGGGGGCGGGCGCTTGCGGCTTGCGGGCCATGGTCAACCTTATTTCGACAACGACTTCAGGGCGTCGGCCAAACCGTCCAGGCGGATGGGAATATCCAACGGGCCATTCTCCGGCAAAGCATAGCGCACCGTCAAGGCCTTGCCCTTAGTGAATTTCTCCAGGGCGGCCTTGTCGAGAACCGCCTGGGCCAGACAGCCCTGGCCGGAGCAACGCTCGAACGGCAGGGCGATGGGCTTGGAGCCATCGACGCTGAGCGTCACATCCGGCCCCAGCGCCACGCCCAAGGGGGTGGTCAGCGCCATCTGCGTCTGATCGGCTTTGTCCGACGGCGCGAAGACGATATGCAGCATCACCGCCTTCTGCGGCATGGCGATGGCGAACTGCTCGACGACGCAGACCGGCTTGCCGCCAGCGTCCTTGCCGCAGGACTTGCTCCATAACGGGGCCTCGGCGTCTTTCGCTTGGGCCATAAACGGCAAAGCCGCCAACATGACCGTGGCGGTGGCAAATCCTTGAAAACGTCTCATGAGCGATGTCCGCAATTAGAGAAAAAAGCTGGTCCGGAACGGCCCGGACCAGCTTAACCAAATCAGAAGCCCCACACAGCTTTGAGCATGCCGGTGTGGCTCTGGAATTTTGCCCGAGCTTCGCCCTCATATTCCGCTCGGAAACTGAGGTCGTCGCTGCTGTTCAGGGTTGCCGCCAATCCCACCTGGATGCCGTCCGGACTGGTGCGGGGCGAAGATACGATATAGCTGGTCCCGGCCAGCAGGCCGCTGGTGGGCACCGCGCCTTGGGTGTAGTCGTGCACCCACTCGGCCCGCACTTCCGGCTTTATCATGCCGAGATCGGTGAAGATGCTCCAGGACAGCTTGCCGCCCAGATCTTGGGACAGGCTGTTGACGCCCCGGCGATCGACGCTCAGGTTGGCCGAGCCGGCTCCGGTCTCGGTGTACCGGTCGTTGACCGAGCGCACCCAGGTCAAGCCGGCCAACGGCGTCAGCTTGAAGTCATCGACCGGGATGTCATAGCCGCCTTGGCCGCGCAGCAGGTACTGCTCGCCGCCGTAATCGGCAGTGGCAGACTGGTTCAGGAAGGCGATCTCGCGCTTCTGATTGCCGATTCCGGTGAAGTCGCCCGGGGATTCCGGGATCAAGTCGCCCATGGATTCCGTTTTGATGTCGCCCACCATTCCGGAATGAAGTCGCCCACCTTTTGAGGTGTCAGCGCTGGCTTTTTTGGTTTGTCATTGATCG
>CAIYCT010000247.1 GCA_903924765.1 uncultured Rhodospirillaceae bacterium
GCTGCTTGCGGATTTTGGCGTCCAGTCGGCGCAGATTGCGATGTACCAAATCCAAAGCATGGGGATGAATGTCTAGATCGTGTTCCAGCGCGGCGCGAAACAGCTTGATCATGGCGATGGGATCGGTCTCGAACAACGCATTCTCAAGCACATTCAAACGTTCGCCTTCCAACTTGAAGCCATCAACCAGATCGTTTTTCTTGCGTTTAAGCCGGGACATCAAAGACGGTTTGATCTGCGCCTTGTGCCGTTCCTCCACCAGCGAGCAGAACAGACGGGTCAAATCGCCCACATCCTTGGCCACCAAATAGAAATGCTTCATGAACCGTTCGACGCCGCGCGATCCGGCACGGTCGGAATAGCCCATGCGCTGGGCGATTTCGGGCTGAACGTCAAAGGTCAGGCGGTCTTCGGCCCGGCCGGTCAAATAATGCAAATGGCAGCGCACGGTCCACAGGAAATGCTGAGCCTTGACGAAGCGGGTTGCGGCCTCTTGGCTGATCACCCCCAAATGGACCAGATCCTCGACCCCGACCACGCCATATTGATAGCGGGCCAGCCAGAACAGCAGGTGCAAATCGCGTAGGCCGCCTTTGCCCTCCTTGACGTTGGGCTCCAGCACATAGCGCACGTCGCCCATGCGTTCGTGGCGCTGATTGCGCTCTTCCAACTTGGCGTCAAAGAATTCCTGGGCGGTGCCGTGGACCACATTCATCTGGAACTTTTTGACCAGATCCTCGTACAACTCCTTGTCGCCCCACAGCCAGCGCATTTCCAAAAGCGCGGTTCGGATGGTCATGTCCTCTTTGGCGTGGCGAATACACTCTTCGGCCGAACGGGTGGCCTGCCCCACCTTCAACCCCAAATCCCACAACAGATACAACAGCCATTCCACCAGCTGCTCGTGCCACGGAGCCCGCTTGTAAGGAGTCAAAAATAGCAGATCGATATCCGATTGCGGACTAAGTTCGCCCCGCCCATACCCCCCCACCGCTACCAAGGTCATGGCTTCGGCGGAAAGGCGTACCCCTTGGGTCAGCTCGTGCGCGATGGCGAAATCGTAGGCGATGCGGATCAGCTGATCGACCATGAAACTGGTTTCATGCATGGCGCTGGCGCCGTTGCCCTTGATTTCGAAGCGGCGTTGAATCTCGGTCCGACCCTTGGCCAACGCCTCTTTGAAACACGCCAGAACCGCTTGGCGGCGCTTTTGCCGGGTCAAATCCTGCTGCGCCACCAATTCATCCAACGTGGCGATAACGGCGCGACGGTCGAGAACGGATCTTTGATCGTTAATGTTCGACATGGTTTATCCCAACAACGCTTTCAACTCATACACCAGATCTAACGCCTGTCTGGCTGACAATTCGTCCGGGTTGATCTGGGCCAGACGAAGGTCCACCGGCCTGTCTTGAGGCGGCGCGTCCTCCACCGACCGGTATTTAGCCGCTTGGAACAAGGGCAGATCGTCCGCCAGTTTGGCCACCGCTCCCGCTTGTTCACCAGATTCCAAGGCGGTCAATATTTGTTCCGCTCTGGCAATGACACCCTTGGGCAACCCGGCCAACCGGGCCACATGGATGCCATAGGAGCGATCGGCGGCCCCTTCCGCCACTTCATGCAGAAAAACCACGTCGCCGCGCCATTCCTTGACCCGCATCTGCCGACAGGAAAGCGCGGGCAGCCGCTGCGTCAATCGGGTCAGTTCGTGATAATGGGTGGCGAACAAGGTGCGGCAGCCATTGACTTCATGCAGATTTTCCACCACCGCCCAGGCTAAGGACAATCCGTCATAGGTGGCGGTGCCCCGGCCGATTTCATCCAAAATGACCAAGGCGTTGGGTCCGGCCTGATTCAATATGGCCGCAGTTTCGACCATTTCAACCATGAAGGTCGAGCGACCCCGGGCCAAATCGTCGGCGGCGCCCACCCGGCTGAACAAACGATCCACCACGCCGATGTGGGCGCTGTCGGCGGGAACGAACGAGCCCATTTGCGCCAATACGGCGATCACCGCGTTTTGGCGTAGAAAGGTGGATTTGCCCGCCATGTTGGGGCCAGTGATCAACCACAGGCGCTGGTCCGATCCCAAATCACAATCATTGGCGACGAAGCCCTGGTTTTGCGCGGCGGCCAGGGCTGCTTCCACCACCGGATGACGTCCGCCTGCGATAGCAAATGATCGATCGTCGGACATATGCGGGCGCACCCAACGGCCTTCCTGAGCCATTTCCGCCAAGGCGGCCACCACGTCCAACGTGGCCAAGGCCGCTTGCGCCAAAGCGATTTCGCTGGCGCGTCCCACCACTTCGGTCACCAAATCCTCGAACAGGCGTTGTTCCAACCCCAAGGCCTGATCCGCCGCCCCGGTTATCCGTCCGGCTAATTCCACCAATTCGGTGGTGGTGTAGCGCGAGGCGGTGGCCATGGTTTGGCGGTGGATGAAGGACTCGCCCAAACGTTCGGCTTGCTTGGACGGCACTTCGATGTGATAGCCGATGATGGCATTGTAGCGGATTTTCAGAGCGGCAATGCCAGTTTCTTCCGCATAGCGTTTTTCCAACCGCATCAGCACCGATTTGCCGTCTCGTTCCAGTTCTTTGATGTCGTCCAAGGCGGGATGATATCCCTGCCGGATAAAATTGCCGTCACGGGCCGCCATGGGTAATTCATCTTGCAACGCGCTGGATAAACGCGAGGTCAGGATCGAATGGTCGCCCAAATCGGCCATGGCTTGAGCGAGACCGGCGGGCCAGGAGTCGCGGCCGCTCTCACCCAAAATAATCCTTACCTCCGGGGCCCGTTTCAGCCCGGCCAAAATCAGTCCCAAATCTCGGGGTCCGCCCCGGCCCAGCGACAGGCGCGACAAGGCCAGCTCCATATCCGGGCAAGCGGATAGCACGGCGCGGCACCGGCTGCGTTGATCAGACTCGTCCATCAAATAAGACACCATGTCGTGACGGATCGCGATTAGCGTCACCGAAGTCAAAGGAGCGGCCATCCATTCACCCAGCAACCGCGCCCCCGGTCCAGTGACGGTGCGATCAATGGTGGCCAGCAACGAGCCGCGCCGTTCGCCGCTCATGGTTACGCTCAATTCCAAATTACGCCGGGTTGCGCCGTCGATTTCCATGACCTGTCCGTCGCCCAAGCGTTTAGGCGTGGACAGACGGGGCATCTTGCCCTTTTGCGTCAGCTCGACGTAATCCACCAGCAGTCCCGCCGCCGCCAATTCCGGACGGGTGAAGGCCCCGAATCCGTCCAAAGCGCCGACGCCGTACAATACTTCCAATCGACGTCGGGCGTTTTCCGACTCGAACCGGGCCGATGGCAGCGACGATAGTTTGTTCTTCCACTCGCCCCACACCTCGAACAAGCTATCGTTGCCCAGCAACCGCTCGGACACCAAAATCTCGCCAGGATCGATGCGGGCCAAGGCCGCGCCTAAATGCCGGGTTTCCAGACCTTGCGTACAGAAGTCGCCGGTGGACACATCCACCCAGGCCAGACCCAACGCCCCTTGTGCCTCGGCCACCGCCGCCAAATAATTGTGTCGCCGGGATTCCAACAAGGTGTCCTCGGTCAAGGTGCCTGCCGTAATCACTCGCACCACGTCGCGCGACACCACCGATTTCGAGCCGCGCTTCTTGGCTTCTGCCGGATCCTCTGTCTGTTCGCCGATAGCCACCTTGAATCCCGCCCGCACCAATCGAGCCAGATAGGCTTCGTAAGCCCGCACTGGTACGCCGCACATGGGGATGTCCTCGCCCAGATGCTTGCCGCGCTTGGTCAGAGCGATGTCCAACGCCGCCGAGGCCTTGACCGCGTCGTCGAAAAACAGCTCGTAGAAATCACCCATGCGATAAAACAACAAACAATCGGGATGGGCCCGCTTGACGGCCAAATATTGAGCCATCATCGGGGTGCAATCGTCTGGAATTTTCACAATGTCATTCACGTGCGAGTTATTCCTGATTCAAGAATAGACGGACAAAATGATCGTGTTCGTCCCGCCTGTCCACAAAACGGAATCCGCAAGCTTCGAAGATAGCGCGGCTGACCGAATTGTCCGGCCGGATCACTGCCGTCAGGATCTGGTCGGGGTGGTCTATTGTGAAGCGCTCGACCGCCATTGTCAGCAAAGCACCACCCAAACCCTTGCCGCGCTCGGCGGGATTTAGGTTGATACCCGTCTCCCATCCGGTTTCGGTCTGATCGAACCTCGCCACCCCGATCTTGCGGCCTTCGTGCTCGGCGAGCAAAATCACGCGTCCTTTGTCATGCAACGCCTTGGTAAACCAGCGTTTGTGATCGTCTGGCGCAACCAAATCATGGTCGCGCGACATGGCCCTGGTGTGCGGATCATTGCGCCACACCAGCAAATCGTTGCTATCGTCAAAGGTTGCCGGTCTTAATTTCACAACCGAACTGCGAATTTGGATGTCATCAAACGGCGATCGTTCCATACTGGTTTCACGCTTTATACTCCGGTATAAGCGAAAATGTGACGACTTCCTACATGTGGTATCGGCTCTTGATGGATCGCAGTTCAGTCTCATTTACCAGACTATTGACCGGCGCGCTTTATATGGCGGCGCCGACATGGGTGGCCTTTGCCGCGCTGGTGGTGTGCGACGCTTTGTCGCCCATGGCTGCCTTGATCGCCGCCAGTCTGACCACCGTCGCCCTGCTGATGGTCAGCAGTTGGGTGTTTTCGGAATGGCTCAACGTTCTGCGCTGGGCTCGGACGCTGGCCCAAGGCGCCGATCCCAACGCCTTGAAGCCGCGCGAGACCCTGATCACCTCGGACCCGGTCGCCGCCGTCGGCGTGGTCTGGCGGGCCTGGCAGCGCGAACGGGAAACCCTGGCCGGTACCGTGGATTGGCATCTGTCGCTATTTGCCCGATTGCCCGACCCGTTGATTTTATTGGGCGACGACCGCAGGGTAACCAATCTGAATCCAGCGGCAAAGCAGACCTTCGGTCGCGACATTATTGGGCGCGATCTGTCGGCGGTGCTGCGTGCGCCCGATATTTTAGAGGCCGCCGACGCGGTGTTGAACGGTGAGACCATCCGCGCCATCGAATTCACCCTGCCGGTGCCGGTGGAGCGCACCTTCCTGGCCCAGGTCCTTAGCCTGGACATGGTCGCCGATGACGGCACTCGCGCCGTGCTGACCCTGCACGACATCACCTCGGTCCGCCGGGCCGAGCAAATGCGGGCCGATTTCGTCGCCAACGCCAGCCACGAGCTGCGCACGCCGCTCTCTACCTTGCTGGGTTTTATCGAAACCTTGCGTGGGCCAGCCCGCGACGACGTTGAAGCCCGCGACCGTTTTCTAGCCATCATGCAAGATCAAGCCTCGCGCATGGCCCGCTTGGTCCAGGATCTGCTGTCGCTGTCGCGCATCGAATTGAACGAACATTCCTTGCCGCAGGATAAAGTGGATTTGGCCAAACTGGTCAAGAAGGCGGCCGAAGCCATGCAGCCCATCGCCCACAGCCGCCATATGAGTCTGGACATTCACATCCATCCCTTTGATGGTCCATGGGGCGGCCTGGTCATGGGACAAGAGGACGAGCTGACCCAAGTGTTGCAGAACCTGCTGGACAATGCGCTGAAATATGGCCGCGAGAAAACCAGCGTGACCATCGAAGTAAAACCGGCTGCCAAACTGCCTGCCGCCGTCGCGCATTATCCGCTCGCTTCCACGGTCGTGATCTCGGTGGCCGACGAAGGCGACGGCATCGCCCGCGAACATCTGCCGCGCTTGACTGAGCGCTTTTACCGTGTGGATCCGGCCCGGTCACGTCAACTGGGTGGAACCGGACTGGGTCTGGCCATCGTTAAACACATCGTCAACCGCCATCGCGGCGCCTTGGTAGTTGAATCCACGCCCGGAAAGGGTTCTGTGTTTTCAGTTTATTTCCCTATGGTTCATGAAAATGTAAAATCAGCCCTTCCCCAAATGCAAAAGACTGGTCATCTTAAAGCCTAGGATTTTCCAATAGGCGTTTCATCATGACCAGCAGAGACGAACACATCGTTTCCTCTTACGACCAAGAACTTGCCAAATTGGATACGCTGATCGACCGCATGGCCGGTTTAGCGGAAATTCAATTGGATAACGCGCTGAAATCCCTGGCGAGCCATAATAGCGATCTTGCCCATTGCGTTCTTGAATCCGACCGGACCGTGGACGATTTGAAGACCACCGCCGAAACCCAGGCCTTGCGGGTTCTGGCGTTACGGTCGCCGGTGGCCGACGATTTGCGCCGCGTGATCACCGCCTTGAAGATCTCGGGCGAGATCGAGCGCATTGCCGACGTGGCCACCAACTGCGCCAAGCGCGCTTTAGTCCTTAATCATAGCCGCGGCTTGGCTCCCATGCGCGGCCTTGTTGCTTTGGGCAAAATGGTGAGAAGCCGTTTGAAATCGAGCTTCGACGCGTATCGCGCCAAAGATGCCACCTCGGCTCAATCCCTCCGCGACATGGATGTGGATGTAGATGCGCTCTATTCCTCGCTTTTTCGCGAGATCCTGACCTATATGATGGAAGATCCTCGCACCATCACCCCTGGATCGCATTTGCTGTTCGTGGCTAAAAACCTGGAACGGATTGGCGATCACGCCACCAACATCGCCGAGGAAACCATCTTCCTGGTCACCGGTGCGCCCCAATCTTCCGACCGCCCCAAGGGCGACACCACAACGTTAGAGACCTAACACATCCACCATGGTGTAAAGACCGGGCAGTCTATCCTGGCTCCATAAAGCGGCGCGGACCGCGCCAGCGGCGAACCCCATGCGGTTCGAGGCTTTGTGAGCGATCTCGATCCGCTCGCCGTCACCGGCAAAGATAACCGTGTGATCGCCGACCACATCGCCGCCGCGCAAAGCGGCAAAGCCGATTTCACCCCGACGGCGCGGTCCGGTATGGCCATCGCGGGATTTTTGCCATACCTGATCAAGGGCAATATGACGGCCCTTAGCGGCGGCCTTGCCCAAAGCCAACGCCGTGCCCGAGGGCGCGTCAACCTTATGGCGATGGTGCATCTCGACAATTTCGATATCGTAACTATTATCCAAAGCCGCAGCGGCCCGTTCGACCAACGCAGTCAGCAAGACAACCCCCACGGAAAAATTGGGGGCATAGACCACCGGGACGGTCAGCGCGGCCTGCATCAGCACGGTCTCGTCATCCTGGGACAGGCCGGTGGTGCCCACCACCAAGATGGTGTTGGTCTTGGCGGCCAATTCAGCGTGCATTCGTGTAGCGGCGGGCGAGGTGAAATCGATGATCGCGTCCGAGGTTTCAAACAGAGCATGTGGATCGGCACTCACCGTCAATCCGGTGACCTGCCCCAACGCCTTGCCCAGATCTTGACCAATAGCGGACGATTCCGCCCGTTCGGTTCCGCCGCTCAACTGAGCCCCGGAATCCGCGAGTACGGCCGACACCAACATCTGGCCCATGCGCCCCATACATCCGACGATGCCGATTTTCATGATCCGACCTTTCCGCCAATAATTTATTCGGTCAAATCCTGCCACAATTCTTTGACCTTGGCGAAGAATCCGTGCGATTCGGGGCTATTGCGCTCGCTATGTTCAGCCCCTTCCTGTTCGAATTCTTTCAGCAATTCCTGCTGACGCTTCGTCAAGTTCATCGGCGTTTCCACCATGGCTTGGATAAACATGTCCCCGCGCGCCGCGCTGCGCAACACCGACATGCCTTTATTACGCAAGCGGAACTGATGGCCGGTTTGGGTTCCTGCCGGGATCGTGACCTTGGCCATGGCGCCGTCGATGGTGGGCACGTCAATTGTGCCGCCTAAGGCGGCGATGGTCATGGGCAGCGGCACGCGACAATGGATGTTGGCCCCATCGCGATGGAACAGACGATGGGCTTTGACCGATAGGAAAATGTAGAGATCGCCAGCCGGAGCGCCACGCATGCCGGCTTCTCCCTCGCCAGACAGACGAATGCGGGTGCCTTCCTCGACACCAGGCGGAATGGTGACGGACAGGGTCTTGACCTTGCGAACTCGACCGGAACCGCTGCAGGTGCGGCACGGATCCTTGATGGTGCGCCCGGCGCCTTGGCAACTGGGGCAGGTCCGTTCGATGGTAAAGAAACCTTGCTGAGTGCGGATCTTGCCCGCACCGCGACAGGTTCCGCACACCACCGGCTCCGATCCATTGCTGCCGCCAGTGCCTTTGCACTCTTCACATGGAGCGGTAGTGGGAATCTGAATTTCAGTGGTCTTGCCCTTGAAGGCATCCTCCAGAGAAATTTCCATATTGAAGCGTAGGTCGCCGCCTTGTCCAGAGGCTTGGCCGCGCTTAGCGCCCATCATTTCGCCGAACATTTCCTCGAACAAGTCCGAGAACCCGGCCCCGCCGCCGAAATTGAAATTGAACCCAGCCGCTCCCGGTCCGCCGTTGCCGCCGTTTTCGAACGCCGCATGGCCGAAACGATCATAGGCCGCCCGCTTTTGGTCGTCCTTGAGCACGTCGTAGGCCTCGTTCAATTCCTTGAAATTGTCAGCGGCGGTCGGGTCGTCGGGATTGCGGTCAGGATGAAATTGCATGGCCAATTTGCGATAGGCCTTTTTCATCTCATCGGCGGAAGCGCCCCGCTCCACCCCCAGAACTTGATAATAATCGCGTTTGCTCATGCCGGATAAACAAGCCTTAAGTGCGCAACCGGGGCCTTATGGCCCCGGTTGTCCATGATTGCCTTATTTGTTGTGCTTGTCGACTTCTTCGAAATCGGCGTCCACAACCTTGTCATCGGTACCGTGAGCATGGCCTTCATGCGACCCATGATCATGGGCAGCCTCGCCGCCAGCTTGGTTGTCCTGCTCGGCCTTGTAGACCGCTTCGCCCAGCTTCATGGAGCTTTGGGTCAAGGTCTCGGTCTTGCTCTTGATCAGGTCGGCATCGCCGCTGTCCATCACCGCCTTCAGCCCTTCGATGTCCGCCTCGACCTGGGTCTTGACGTCGCCTGGAATCTTGTCGGCGTAATCTTTCAAGGTCTTCTCGGTGGCGTGGACCAAACCGTCGGCATGATTGCGCGCTTCGACGCTTTCCTTGCGCTTTTTATCCTCGTCGGCATGGGCGGTGGCTTCATCGACCATGCGCTTGATGTCGGCGTCGGTCAAACCGCCCGAGGCTTGGATGCGGATGGTCTGCTCCTTGCCGGTGCCCTTGTCCTTGGCGCCCACATTGACGATGCCGTTGGCGTCGATGTCGAAGGTCACTTCCACCTGGGGAACGCCGCGCGGCGCGGGCGGAATGCCCACCAGATCGAAATTGCCCAGCATCTTGTTGTCGGCGGCCATTTCGCGCTCGCCTTGGAACACCCGAATGGTGACCGCGTTCTGGTTGTCCTCGGCGGTCGAGAACACTTGGCTCTTGCGGGTCGGGATGGTGGTGTTGCGATCGATCAGACGGGTGAACACGCCACCCAAAGTCTCGATGCCCAGTGACAACGGAGTGACGTCCAACAGCAGAACGTCCTTGACCTCGCCCTTGAGCACGCCGCCTTGAATGGCGGCGCCGATGGCGACCACTTCATCGGGATTGACGCCCTTATGGGGCTCGCGTCCGAAGAATTCTTTCACCACATCTTGAATCTTGGGCATGCGGGTCTGACCGCCCACCAGGATCACTTCGTCGATTTCGCTGGCCTTGATGCCCGCATCCTTCAACGCGGCGCGGCAGGGTTCGATGGTGCGCGACACCAAATCCTCGACCAGGGCTTCCAGCTTGGCGCGGGTCAGCTTGATGTTGAGGTGCTTGGGTCCCGCTTGATCGGCGGTGATGAACGGCAGGTTGACTTCGGTCTGAACCGAGGACGACAGCTCAATCTTGGCCTTTTCCGACGCTTCTTTCAGGCGTTGCAGGGCCAAGCGATCGGCCTTGAGGTCGATGCCTTGTTCCTTTTTGAATTCGTCGGCCAGATATTCGATGATGCGGGCGTCGAAATCCTCACCGCCCAGGAAAGTGTCGCCATTGGTGGACTTGACTTCGAACACGCCGTCGCCGATTTCCAAAACCGAAACGTCGAAGGTACCGCCGCCCAAATCGTACACCACGATGGTGCCAGAACCCTTCTTTTCCAATCCGTACGCCAAGGCGGCGGCGGTGGGTTCGTTAATAATCCGGAGCACTTCCAGACCGGCAATGCGGCCTGCGTCCTTGGTGGCTTGACGCTGGGCGTCATTGAAATAAGCAGGAACGGTGATCACCGCTTGGGTCACGGTTTCGCCCAAATAGGATTCTGCGGTTTCCTTCATCTTGGTCAGAATGAAGGCCGAAATTTCGCTGGGACTCATCTTCTTGCCGTTGACTTCGACCCACGCGTCGCCATTGTCGCCGGACACGATGTTGTAAGGCACCAGTCCTTTGTCCTTCTTGGTAACGGGATCGTCATAGCGGCGGCCGATCAAGCGCTTGATGGCGAACAGCGTATTGGAGGGATTGGTGACCGCTTGACGCTTGGCGGGTTGGCCCACCAGACGTTCGCCCGAATCGGCGAAAGCGACCATGGAGGGCGTGGTCCGCACGCCTTCGGAATTTTCGATCACACGCGCCGTTTTTCCATCCATGACGGCGACGCAGGAATTGGTGGTGCCCAGATCAATGCCGATAACTTTGCTCATAGTGTCCTCTGCCTTTGGCGAACCGGTCCGACCCTTAAACCCTTGAAAGCGGTCGAACGATCCCCGATCATTAGAATGTTGGCCCTAGATGGCCCGACATCTTCATGGGGCCGTCTCTAAGGCGGTTATATAAGGTGGATAATCGATGATGCAACTGATCTAATGACTTTCATGAAAACCACGACCATCGACCTGTTCTATTCCCGTCTGGCCGAAGCCAATCCAAATCCCCAAAGCGAGCTGGATTTCGTCAACCCCTACACCTTGCTGGTGGCAGTGGTTTTGTCCGCCCAGGCCACCGATGTGGGCGTCAACAAAGCCACCAGGGACTTGTTCGCGCGTGTCACCGATCCCCAAGCCATGCTGGATTTGGGCGAAGAGGCTTTGACCCAGCATATCCGCACCATCGGCCTTTACAAGACCAAGGCCAAGAACGTCATGGAGCTGTCCCGCCTGCTGATCGAACGTCATGAGGCCCAAGTGCCCGACGACCGCGCTGCCCTAGAAGCCCTGCCCGGCGTCGGCCGCAAGACCGCCAACGTGGTGCTGAACGTGGCCTTTGGCCATCCCACCATCGCCGTGGACACCCATTGTTTCCGAGTCGGCAACCGCACCGGCATCGCCCCCGGCAAGACCCCCGAGCAGGTGGAAGAAAAATTGGTCAAGGTCACCCCCGCCCGCTGGGCGCTGCATGCCCATCACTGGCTGATCCTGCTTGGACGCCATGTGTGCAAGGCCAGAAAGCCCGATTGCGCCCACTGCGTGGTTGCCGACTTATGCGAATACGGGGATAAGGTGTTTTAGCTTCCCTGATGGGAATGGCCCTGATCGACCAATTGCTGGAAGCATTCCGAATCATTGACCCGGGCCGGGCTGCGCACCGCCCAATGTTCGACGGATTGGCCATTGCCTAAATCGTATATGTACAGATCTAGCGTGCAACCGTGACCGCGATATTGCCAAATTTCCGCCGGAGCATCGCGCAATTGAAAGCCTGGCTGACCCAGAACTTCGCGCACCTGCAACGGCGTCAACCCTTTCAGCCGACCCGGCTCGGTGACGGAACTGGGCCCGGTCGCAGTCTGCGGCGTGGACACAGATGATACGCTGGCTTGTTTGGTTAGTCCGTCGGTTGCGGGTTTTTGTCCCTCGAATCGGGGCAAATTGGGTCCGACCATAACGGGTGCGCTTGGGTTCTGACCACATGCGGCCAACATCACCAAAGAGGCAAGAAACAGAACCGGACGTGAAACGGCTGATCTGGACATTTTCCAACGGGCTTTAAGAAAATTTTATATGCGGTTTGTATAAAGGAATTTAGAGGGCTGCGAAAGGGGAAAATAAAAAATTATCAAAATATTTCAAGCCTCTGGAGATCGTTTCGTAGGAGTTATGCACAGGGGCGAACGGCAAAACGCAACCCCGATCTATCCCTTGAGAGAGTCTTGACAAGACACACCATAGGATGGGGGTCGCGATATTTCATTGTGCAGTGCGAACGTGTCGCTATACTGCGCCACCGGAAGACGGATTTTCAACGGCAATTTTGAAAGAAAGTGAATTATGGCGGACGCGCGCTATCAAGTCGCAGCCATCGGCAACGCGATTGTGGACGTTTTGGTCCATTGCGAGGATTCCCTGCCCGCACAATTGGGCTTTGCCAAGGGCGTGATGACCCTGATCGGCGACGATCAGGTGGAAGGCATCTACAATGCCCTGCCCCCCGCTTTGGAATGTTCGGGCGGTTCCGCCGCCAATACCATCGTCGGCGTCGCGCAATTGGGCCTTAAGACCGCCTATCTGGGTAAGATCAGGGACGACCAATTGGGTCGGGTGTTCCGTCACGACATTCAAAAATCCGGCGTGCATTTCCCCACACCTTACGCCCTTTCGGGGCCCGCCACCGCGCAATGCTTCGTGCTGGTCACCCCCGACGCTCAGCGCACCATGCTGACTTATCTGGGCGCTTGCGTGAATTTCGGTCCCGAGGATGTGGATGAAGAGGTCATCGCCCAAGCCGCGATCACCTATTTGGAGGGCTATCTTTTCGATCCGCCCCAGGCCAAACAAGCGTTCCGCAAAGCCGCCAAGGCGGCCCACGATTCGGGCCGCAAAGTGGCCTTGTCGCTGTCCGACCCCTTTTGCGTCGGCCGACACCGCGAGGAGTTTCTGGATTTGATCGCCGGGCACGTGGACATCTTGTTCGCCAATGAAGAAGAATTGACAGCTCTTTACCAAACCACCAGTTTCGATGGGGCCGTTTCGAAGGTGCGGAGCCAGGTGGAAATCGCCGCTGTAACCCGCGGTTCTCTTGGCTCGGTGGTGGCGACAGCGGAAAAAATAATTCCCGTTTTGGCCGACCCTGTTGCTGAAGTAGTGGACACAACGGGTGCTGGTGATCTATACGCTGCCGGTTTCCTGGCTGGATTGGGTCAAGGTCGTGACCTTGACACTTGTGCCATCATGGGCGGCATTGCCGCCGGTGAAGTCATTTCCCATTTGGGCGCTAGGCCCGCAACCGATCTGGCTCTTTTGGTCAAATCGAAACTCTAACATCTGACGGATCTCATGGACCTTCGTAACATCGCCATCATCGCTCACGTCGACCACGGTAAAACCACACTCGTGGACGCCATGCTGCGGCAATCGGGAACTTTCCGCGAAAACCAGCAAGTGGCCGAACGGGTCATGGATTCCAACGATTTGGAAAAAGAACGCGGCATCACCATTTTGGCCAAGTGCACCTCGGTGGACTGGAAAGGCATTCGCATCAACATCGTCGACACCCCCGGTCACGCCGATTTCGGCGGCGAGGTGGAACGCATCCTGTCCATGGTCGATGGTGTCGTGGTGTTGGTTGACGCCGCCGAAGGGCCCATGCCGCAAACCAAGTTCGTCACCGGCAAGGCACTGGGCTTGGGATTGCGTCCCATTGTGATCATCAACAAGGTGGATCGCGGCGACGCCCGTCCCCATGAAGTGCATGACGAAGTGTTCGATCTGTTCGCCGCCCTGGACGCCGACGATGACCAGCTGGATTTTCCCACCTTGTTCGCGGTCGGACGCGACGGCTGGGCCGATGAGTCGCTGGAAGGTCCCCGGAAAGACCTGTCCTCCTTGTTTGATCTGATCGTCAAGCATGTGCCGCCGCCCACCCGTGACGTGGACGCGCCGTTCTCCATGTTGGCCACCACCTTGGAGGCCGACCCTTATCTGGGCCGTGTCTTGACGGGCCGCATTTATTCGGGCGTCGCCAAGCTCAATATGGCGGTCAAGGGTCTGGCCGCTGCCGACAGCACGTTGATCGAGCAATTCCGTTTGTCGAAGATTTTGTCGTTCCGCGGTATCGAGAGAATTCCGGTCGAATCTGCCGAAGCGGGCGACATCGTCTGTTTGGCCGGCATGACCAAGCCGACCGTGGCCGACACCATCTGCGCGCCGGAAGTGACCCAGGCCTTGAAGGCCCAGCCCATCGATCCGCCCACTTTGGCCATGATTTTCTCGGTCAACGATTCGCCTCTGGCTGGCACTGAAGGCGACAAGGTCACCAGCCGCGTGATCGGCGCCCGCCTGATGCGCGAAGCCGAAAGCAACGTGGCCATCCACATCAACGAAACCGAAAGCAAGGACGCGTTCGAAGTGGCCGGACGCGGCGAATTGCAATTGGGCGTGCTGATCGAAACCATGCGCCGGGAAGGCTTTGAACTGTCGGTGTCCCGTCCCCGGGTTCTGTACAAGACCGAAGACGGCCAAAAGCTGGAACCCATCGAAGAAGTTTTCATCGACGTGGACGAGGAATTCTCGGGCGTGGTCGTGGACAAGATGTCCCAGCGCAAGGCCGAACTAACCGGCATGCGCCCGTCTGGCGGCGGCAAGACCTGCATCAGCTTCTTGGCCCCGTCCCGCGGCCTGATCGGCTATCACGGCGAGTTCCTGACCGACACCCGCGGCACCGGTTTGATGAACCGCGTGTTCCACAATTTCGCGCCGCACAAGGGAACCATCGAAGGCCGTCACAACGGCGTGCTGATCTCTAACGCCTCGGGCGAATCGGTGGCCTACGCCTTGTGGAACATTGAAGATCGCGGCCCGTTGTTCATCGGCGCAGGCGTCAAGATCTATGAAGGCATGATCATCGGTGAACATTCGCGCGGCAACGATCTGGAAATCAACGCGCTAAAGGCCAAGCAATTGACCAACATCCGCGCCTCGGGCAAGGACGAAGCCATCCGCCTGACCACACCGCGCAAGATGAGCCTGGAACAAGCCATCGCCTATATCGAAGACGACGAACTGGTGGAAGTGACGCCCAAATCCATCCGTCTGCGCAAGGCCATTCTGGATCCCACCGAACGCAAGCGGTCAGAACGGTCATCCAAGAAGGATTAATAAGAGGATTTTAAGTAAAGTGGGGGATTTTAAGGGGGAACCAGTTCCCCCTTGCCCCCTTTATTTTTTTCGAGGTCTGGCCCTTGTTCCTGAGCAACCCCTACCTCGATCGAAGAATCCTGACCGTCGCCGCCCTAGGTTTTTCCAGCGGTCTACCGTTGTTACTGACCTTTTCCACTTTATCGGCGTGGTTGACTAGCGGCGGGATTGATCGCGCCAGCGTCGGGTTTTTTGCCGAGGTTGGAACCCCCTATATTCTGAAATTTCTGTGGGCGCCGGTCCTTGACCACTGGATGCTTCCAGGTCTTGGAGTGCGGTTTGGTCGGCGCAAAAGTTGGGGCATCTTAATTCAAGCCCTACTGATTCTGTCCATCCTGGCGCTGGGAACCTGCGACCCAACCCAAAATCTTTGGCTGATGGCGGGTCTTGCCGTGCTGGTGGCTTTTTTGTCCGCCAGTCAAGACATCGTCATCGACGCCTATCGCATCGAGATATTGCCGCCCGAATTGCAAGGTCCCGGCTCGGGAGCGGTTCAGGCAGGCTATCGCATCGGCATGCTGGTCGCCGGAGCAGGCGCTTTGTTCATCGCCCAGGATTTCGGTTGGTTTGCCGCCTATGCCACCATGGCCGCCTTGCTGTCAATCGGCATGGCCATTTTCATTCTGCGTCCGGAACCATCCATATCGGCGGATATTATCGCCGCTAAACGCTCCCATAAACTCAACTTCGGGGCCGAGCTTCAGCGCGACGTGATCCAACCCTTCACCGAGTTCATGGCGCGCAAAGGATGGGTTTGGGTGTTGATTTTCATCTTCACCTACAAGCTTGGCGAGGCCATGGCTGGAGCCATGGCAGTGCGTCTGTACCAGGAACTGCAATTTTCGCTCAAGGAAATTGCGACGGTCAGCAAGATCTTCGGCTTTGTCCCGACCATCGTCGGCACAATTCTCGGTGGGATGCTGACCTATCGACTGGGAGAAAGACGGGCGCTGTTGTTGTTTGGCGTCGCCCAAGCGCTGGGCAATCTTTTTTACGTCCTGCAAGTCCAAAGCGGCCATGATTTAAACGTGTTGGCCCTGTGTGTCGGCGTAGAAAACTTTACTGGCGGATTGGCCGCCGCCGCCATGGGCGCTTTCCTGGCCCGTCTGTGCAATCTGTCTTTTACCGCTACCCAGTTCGCCTTGCTGTCATCCATCTCGGGCATCGGACGCACCCAGTTCGCCGCCATCAGCGGTACGCTTAGCGTGCAATTGGGCTGGACCGACTTTTTCTTGCTCAGCACCGTCATCACCATACCAGCCCTGGTCTTGATCGCTTTTAAGGATTTGACCGAGGCAGAAGCTCTTTAAGTGATTCAGCCCAGATCAAACTTAAAAACCTGCCGCCAATGCGGCGGCGGCCAAGCAGGCGGAAGCCTGCGCCCGACGAGGGCAGTTTTAACCTAGAGCGTGGAATACGCTCTAGGACCTAAGCGTCCTTGCATCCCGCCCAAAGGTGGGGGATAAATCCCGTCAGTGTTTCACCAACAAGCATGGACATCATGGACATCAGCAAGATCGCCATTGGCAACAATCCCCCCGAAGACATCAACGTCATCATCGAAATCCCCCAGAACGCCGACCCGGTGAAGTATGAGGTGGACAAGGAATCCGGCGCGGTATTCGTGGATCGCTTCGTCCACACGCCCATGTATTATCCGATCAATTA
>CAIYCT010000248.1 GCA_903924765.1 uncultured Rhodospirillaceae bacterium
GCCGTTGTCGCCGCCTCGCCAAAGACTTCGAGAACCTATCCAGGATGGCTCTGGCATTTTTACGCTTGGCACTGATCCGCCTCATGCTGCGCAGAATCGCAAGGCACAGAAATTCCTAGATAACTTCGCGGACGGACTCTTAGAACTTAATAGAAAAATCGACGCCTGTTTTCGCAGTGATCTCATCAACGCTCACGTCCGCCGACTTCTCGACCAGAGCAAGGCTGCCTTGAGATCGATCGATGTCAAACACGGCCAAATCCGTTATGATCCGATCCACCACCCGTGACCCGGTCAGAGGCAAGGTGCAGGCCGGAACAATCTTAATGCCTCCGTCTTTGGCTGTATGTTCCATGAGAATGACCACACGCTTGACGCCAGCGACAAGATCCATAGCCCCGCCCATGCCCTTGACCATTTTGCCGGGCACCATCCAATTGGCCAGGTCACCTGCGCCACTGACCTGTAAGGCCCCAAGGATCGATAAATCGATATGGCCGCCTCGGATCATCGCGAAACTGTCCGACGATGAAAAAAAGCTAGTGCTCGGCAACTCGCTGACGGTCTGTTTGCCGGCATTGATCAGATCGGGATCTTCGTCGCCATCAAAGGGGAACGGTCCCATGCCAAGCATGCCATTTTCGCTTTGCAGCGTAACGTCAATGCCGTCGGGAATAAAATTGGCAACGAGGGTCGGAATGCCAATGCCAAGATTGACATAATAACCATCCTTTAATTCTTGGGCCGCTTTGAACGCCATCTCTTCGCGTGTCCAGGACATCTTATTTCTGCTCCTGTCCTACGGGTCGCACCGTACGTTGTTCGATTCGTTTCTGGTAAGGCGAGCATTGAAAAATCCGCTTCACATAGATGCCCGGCGTATGCACGCTGTCCGCATCGATTTGTCCCGGCTCCACCAATATCTCCACCTCGGCGATTGTGACCTTTCCGGCCGTCGCCATTATGGGATTAAAATTGCGGGCCGTTTTTCGGAAGACCAAATTGCCATTGGTGTCGCCCTTCCACGCTTTAACCAAGGAAACATCAGCTTTCAAAGCCGTTTCCATGACGTAGCGTTCACCGTCGAACACTTGGCTGGGTTTGCCTTCCTCGACCACTGTTCCCACGCCCGTCTTGGTAAAGAAGGCCGGAATGCCAGCGCCGCCCGCTCGAATGCGTTCCGCCAACGTTCCTTGTGGATTGAATTCCAGATCCAATTCCCCCGAGAGGAATTGCTTTTCAAAGGTTTTGTTTTCACCAACGTACGACGAAATCATTTTTCGGATTTGACGGGTTTCCAGCAGGGTGCCAAGAGCCACGCCGTCAATACCCGCATTGTTGCTGATAATGGTCAAATCCTTAACCGCGCTTTCACGAACGGCCGCGATTAGGTCTTCCGGAATGCCGCATAATCCGAAGCCGCCCGCCATCAGCGTCATGCCATTGAACAAAAGTCCATCGACAGCGTCTTTAGCGTTGTTGAACACTTTGCTTTTCATCATTGATTCCAAGTTTTAGTAATTTGGAAATCCCAGTACGCCAGCCGGACAATTTTGGGGAGTCCGGCTGGCGACTGCGAGCATGGATAGGGTTATGCTCGCTCGGGGACAGGCAAACCGATCCAGTCTTTGTAGAAGGTCTCGATATCCGGCTCGAAATCGTGGATCACGGGATACCACGGAGTCGGAGCTTCCACGTCATGCATCACACCGCATGTGGGGCAATAATATTCGCGATAGACCTGCCAGCTGACGTCCGGAGCCATCAGCTTCGGATACACTTCCGTCATGGCCTCTTCCGTATCGCGGACATAGATGACCGCATGCAGCTTCCAGTTCTCGCGGTAGTCGCAGAACTCATGACCGCAATCGCATTTGACAACCCATTTCTTGGCGTTGACAGTTTGAACGATGTACATGTGCGGCGACAACGGCAGGACAATACGGTCCTTGAAAGTCACCTTGGTTTGCAGAGCATCCCGATATTGTTCGAACCGGGTGTGATCCTTGGGCATGGACAACATGCGGAAGACAGTTTCCCAATCCAGTGTCCCTTCAATTAGATGGGAAACTTGCTCGTTCGTATAAGACATTTCTCTCTCCTTTTGTCAGCTTATTCGAGCGTGGATTATTCTTCGCACTGAACGACGGTGGTAACGTCGGGAAGCGTCGACAAATCCATCCGATGCACCGATCCGTAGGACGGAACACCCAACTCGGTTTCCAGCAATTGCCAATCGTCAGGAAGACTCCAGAATTTCTTGAATTCGTTGGTGAACTTCTCGGACAGGCCAAAGCTGGTGGCGAACATGTGTTGAACTTGAACAGAAGCATGCTTGTTGATGATGCGTTCGCGTTCTTCCTTCATCCACTCACGGGTCGGCACGGCGCGAGCCAAACGTTCCTTGCGGATTTCCGCACGGCGCGCTTTGGTCTTGGCCGCATCCACTTTGAAGACGCCCTTGTCTTCAGTGAAAACCGCTCCGTAAACCTTGCGGGCAAATTCCGGCAACAAGAAAACCTGGTTCATGTCATTCTCGATGGCTTCGATTTCACGATCCAGGGGATCGCCAAAACCCGGACCACCGCGCAGGTAGTTCAGATAGAGGTCATGGTTCTCGTAGCAATCCTCGGTCGTGATGCATTGCTTGTCGCGCTTCACGATCGCGGTTGCGTCGATATAACGCTCGTAGGTGGGATGCGTCGGATCGATGTCGCCGCCCATGGGAATATCGCCACCGCTGGCAATGCGCTCTTTCAGCCCGGTCTTGTGGGCTTCGAAGCGATAACCCGTGGCCGACGGATAACCGCCCATCATGCCCCAATCGCTGTTCATGAAACCATTGCCCATGAAGAACATGGTCCAATCATGCGAATTCCAAACCATACGCAGGGTCTCGAAACCGCAGCCGCCACGGTACTTGCCATAGCCGCCAGAGTTCGCCTTGACATTGCGACCCAGGTACAACAGCGGTTCGGCCATTTCCCAGATTTCAATGTCGCCCATGTCGCCTTCTGGATTCCAGATGGCGGCGGCATGGTTCAGGCCGTCTTTGACAGCGCAAGCGCCGGTGCCGCAAGACGAAGCTTCAAAGCTGTTAACAGCGTGAATTTCACCGTCTTGGTTAATACCGCCACCTTGCAACCAGTTCGAGGTGTTGGCATTACCGGCATTGACTTCTTCCAGATAACCACGGCTGAAGTAGGCTTGGCTCAGACCACGCCACAGGGCAGCCCAACCGGACACCAAGAAGTGCCAAGCGTAAGCATGACCCGTACGACGATCATCCGGATTGCACCAGGTGCCCTTCGGCAAGTGGAACTGGGTAGCGAAAAAAGCACCGTCGTTAATGCGCTGAGTAGGCACCAACGTTTGGCTCATCATCACCCAAATGCCGGACGTGAAAGCCACGTGATGGGCGTTGAAAGTATGCCAGCCCCACCGGCTTGCGCCTTCAAAGTCCAAGCGCCAGCTTCCGTCCTTCTTGATGGTGATCTCGCACGGGGAGTGCATGATGGAATCAAGCTTGGCGAAAGCCGAGGACACTTGAACGTCCGGATGGGTGTAGGGCACGTCAACGAAAGCCACCTTGCGGTAAATACCGGGCAGTGTCATCGCCTTGATGCGGCTAAGCAGACCGCGTCGGCCTTCCTCGATAACTTCGAAACCGAACTTTTCGTAGGCTTCAATGCCGTCATGGCGGATCACGTCTTCCACCAGTTCGCGGATCATGTGGCAACCGGCGATGCGGGTGCGTTCGTCCAAGATCCAGTACTTCGGCGTCCGAACAGACCGCTGCGATTCATGTAGCCAGTCGCGCAACGGCGTATCGTTCACACCGGTCTTGCGGCAGGTGATCATATAGCCATCGCCGAAACGCTGAACCTGACCGGTTGACATCGAACCCGGGGTCACCGAGCCGGTGTCGATCACGTGGGTAACGCCACCGACCCAACCGATCAAACGATCTTCCCAGAAAATGGGAACGATGGTCGCGATATCGCAGGGGTGCACGTTGCCGATGGCGCAGTCGTTGGTGGTGAACATGTCGCCGGGGTTGATGCGAGGATTGCCTTCCCAGTTGTTCTCGATCATGTACTTGATCGCAGCACCCATGGTTCCCACGTGGATGATAATGCCCGTGGAGGTCAGGATGCAGTCACCCGCCGCGTTATAGAGGGTGAAGCACAATTCGCCTTCTTGCTCGACGATCGGGCTGGCGGCGATCTTCTTAGCGGTTTCACGCGCATGGACAAGTCCGCCGCGCAGCTTGGAGAACAACTTCTCGTAGCCGATCGGATCGCTATCGCGCAGAGCCAGTTTCTCCAGACCGTTGTAATATCCGGTATCTGCGGTCCGCTTCATGATGCCATCCCTGTATTGCTTCAGGGTCTGACCGTTCTTGAGCAAATCGGCAAAGCCGGTATCGCCCGAGCCCTTATTCAGGGGATTGATAACGTTCATTCTTGGGTCTCCTTACTTAACTTCTTTCAGGTGGAACAGACGATGCTTGTCGATCGTGGTCTCGAAACCATTGGGGACAACGAACGTCGTTGAATCCGATTCAATGATCGCCGGCCCGACAATGTGATTGCCAGCCAACAGAGATTCCATCTTGTAGATCACGGCATCGACCCACTTCTTGTGCCGATAGAAGGGACGCGTGCCCAGTTTGGCCGCCGCCGGAGGCGTCGGACCTGCATTGGCATCTTCCGGCAGAACCGGCTTTTGCGTGGCGACCGTGCCGCGCAAAATGGCGCCCGTTACCGAGAAGCCCAGTTCGGGCGAACGAGCCGACGAGGCGTAGACGCGAGTATATTGCAATTCGAAAGCATCGACGATCTTGTTCCAATCTTCAGCCTTCGAAGCGCTGGTGACGGGAGAAACGATTTCAAGGTCGTTCAACTGCCCCATGTACTGCATTTTGTAGCCGGGGATCAAAAGCACATCTTCGGGTTTGAAACCGTTGATCACGAACTCGTCGATCACTTTTGTCGCCAGTTCCGACCAAGCTTCTTGCAAGGTCTTGCAGGCTCCTGCCTTGGCGGCGTCGCTAGCATTTTCGGGCAGGCCCAAATCGACGGACTTGTCGTAGCGATACTCGAAATCGGCGCAAGCACAGCCGAAAGCCGAGAAACCAGCCGCCCAAGCGGGAACAACCACGTCCTTGAAACCCACGCCTTCGGTGTAACCGTAGGTGTGGACCGGACCGGCTCCGCCGTACGAGAAGCAGGTGAACTCAGCCGGGTTGTAACCCTTGGCGCTGATGTTGGCGCGCAGGTATTCCGACAGGGTCAGATCCAACAGTTCGATCACGCCAGCCGCCGCGTCTTCAATAGACAATCCCAGGGGATCGGCGATCTGCGCCTTGATGTGCTGCCGAGCGCGTTCGACATCAAGCTTGATGGCGCCGCCAAGGAAGTTCAAGGGATTCAGATAGCCCAACACGACGTGGCAGTCAGACACGGTCACAGTGTCCAAACCGCTTTCCGGCCAGCAGGTGCCGACGCGATAGCCAGCGCTATCCGGCCCCAACTTAATGGACTTGCTGTACGGGTCCAGACGGACAAAGCTGCCCGCGCCGGCGCCGACCGAGTCCATCGCCACCAACGGCAAAGACAGAACCAGACGAGCCATGTCCGGATCCGACTTGATCGCAAAGCTACCCTTAGTGATCAGAGCAACGTCGAAGCTGGTGCCGCCGATGTCCGAGCACGCAATGTTCTCATCGCCCAAGCATTCACCCAGAAGCTTAGCGCCGATAACGCCGCCGATGGGACCGGAAACGATGGTACGGGCAAGTTCCTTGGCTTTCCAGCTGATGGTGCCGCCATGGGTTGCCATGACGCGCAGATCGAACTTGGCGCCGTTCGCCTTGAAACGATCGCTGACCTTCTTAAGCGTTTCACGCGAAGGTTCTGCGCCGTAGGCTTCAAGAATCACCGTATTCATACGGTGGCTTTCCTTACGAGAAGGATAATAGTCAACCGAAGCGAACACCGGGATCGGCGATCCCAATTTCTTCAGTTCGTCCTTCACGAAGTCGCGGGCAATTTGTTCGCTGGTTTCGTTCTTGTGCGATTGCAAGAAGCAAATAACGATGGCCTGAGACTCGGCCGCCACCAATTCACGGGTTGCCTGGCGAACTTCTGCTTCCCGCACGGGAATGACGATGCTGCCTTGGACGTCCGTACGCTCGGTAACGCCACGGGTGCGCGACACAGGCACGAGGGGTTCGTCATAGCGGTGGGTATTCAAGTGAATGCGATCTTCAAGCGCATAGCCCAGATAGCTTTGCAGCGCGCGGCCCATGGAATGAATCTGCTCAAAGCCCCGATTGCACAACAGGCCCACTTTCAAGCCTTTGCGCATCAGAATGCGATTCAACATCGCAGTGCCCGAATAAACGCAGGTCACCAATTCGGGATAAACGTCTTCCACTTTGCGGTTCCAATGCGCAAGGGCGTCCACCGAAGAGTTGTAGATTGCCAGGGATTCGTCCCCGGGATTGCTCTGTGCTTTGCCGACCACAAATCGGCCATCCGCACGAACGAAAAATGTATCTGTCATCGTGCCGCCGGCGTCGATGCCTAATACCTGGACAGGGATATTTTGTTGTCCCACGTTATTCCTCCCACCTAGATTGGGTTTCAAGATGCCCCGACCCACGTCCGCCTTCGGCGTCTATGACATCGAGACCGTACCCCCTCATCGCAAGGACTAGGCCAACTTTCCGAGGCCTGGAATAACTGTTTATTTTCAATGAATTGACAAAAAAAATCGCCGTTCAGATCGCTCTGAACGGCGTGCGGGAATCAAACGGTTTACTCGCGAGCGGCCGAACTCCGATCTAACCCATACCGCTTCATTTTTTGATAGAGCGTGCTTTTGGCGATGCCCAAACGGTTGGCCACCCGAGTAAGATTTCCATTCTCATTGGCGATAGCGCTGGCGATGGTGATCTTCTCGCTCTCATCAAGCGTCACCGGCGCGAAAAACTTCTTCGCCTCGCCCCCCGAAGGAACCGATCCGGCTGAAGAAACCGGACGGAAGTTCTGGAGTTCCGGTGGCAAATCGTCCACGGTCAACCGGGTGCCTTCGGACAACAAGACCATTCCTTCGACCACGTTTTTCAATTCCCGAACATTTCCGGGCCAATCGTAGCTCACCAAGGCGTCAAGCACCTCGGTGTCGGGTTGCTTCCGTTCGATATTATAAGCCTTAGCCGCCCTATCGATGAAATAGTCGACCAACAACGGAATATCCTCGGACCGTTCGCAAAGACCGGGAATACCAAGAACCGTCACGGACAAGCGGTAGAACAGATCCATCCTGAATCGTCCTTCCGCCACTTCGGTCCGAAGATCCCGGTTGGTCGCAGCCACCAGCCGAACATTGACCTTGCGCGGCTTGTTTTCGCCCAACCGATAAACTTCTCCTTCTTCCAAAACTCGAAGAAAGTGCGGTTGAAGATCAAGGGGCATTTCGCCGATTTCATCCAGAAAAAGCGTTCCGCCATTGGCTGCTTCGAATTTCCCGATCATGCCGCCGCGTTTTGCGCCGGTGAACGCGCCATCGATATAGCCAAACAATTCACTGGCTAAAAGATCACGGGTGATGCCGCCGCAATTGAAGGGAATGAACGGCCCTTTTGCCATTGGTCCGCCTTCGTGCAGCGCCTTGGAAAACACTTCCTTCCCGGCCCCGGTCGGCCCTTGCAGCAAAACCGGCACATTGATCCGGCTCAATTGCCGGGCCCTGTTCTTGACTTTGGTCATGATCGGGCTGACGCCGATAATGCGGGAAAAGATATCGCCGCAGGCTTCCGCGTCTTTAACCGCAGCAATATTGAAGCCTTCGACCCGGTGCAAAATTCTCCGCGATGACAGGGGGATGCTGATCAGCGTGCCCAATCTTTCATCGGCGTCAAGCACGGGTTCAACCCAATCCTGCTCGAGCCATTGGTGAAGGGTTCCAATATCATTGCCCTCGCCCAAATCCACATCTTTCCACTTAATTTTCTCGCACTCTTCAAAGCTGACGCCCCGCTCGCGCAAAGCCTCGGCTGCGTGTTCATTGGCGCGCACCAACCGTCCGCGACGATCAAAAATAATAATCCCTGTATCAGAGGCCTGACGATTTTGATGATAGGTCTTGTCCAACAGACGCGACCGTTTCTCCATCTCGATCTTACCCAGCTTGGCTTCAATCCGCCCTGCCCCGGCAACCACCAAGGCCATGCAGTGTTGATTGTGGTAGCCGCTCAATCCGGATAGATCCAAGACACCCATGATATGGCCGTCCAACGGATCGCGAATGACCGTGGCCGAACAGCTCCAATGCTTATTGCCTTCGCAGAAATGTTCGGCGGCGGAAATCTGAACTGGGCGCCCAGCGGCCAAGGCGGTTCCAATACCGTTGGTGCCGCTGGCGGTTTCGATCCATTGCGCCCCCGGAATCAATTTGATGTCGTGGCCCCTGTCCTTGGCCGCTGCGTCTCCCTCCAAACAGAGGACCACGCCTTTGGGATCGGTCAAAGCCATGAAGGTGCCGGTCTCGCTCAGAAACTCGCGGGCCTCTTCCATGACGGGCATGGCCGCCTCGAGCAATTCCGCGTGGCGCTTGCGAAGTCCATACAAACCATTGTCATCGACCACGATCGGGGCGTAGCGGCGCGTCGGGTTGACGCCCTGCGTCAAACATCTCCGCCACGAATCCTCGATCATTCTACTGATGGCGTTGATAGGAACTCCCCCGTTGGTCAGGAAACTTTCCCATGCCGCCATCACAGTGCCATCATCCCTCATCGGAGGGACAATATTGCCCTGGCTAGTGCCTTTCATTTTTCCACTCCCTGTATGCAAAGTTCAGTTCAATGCATGTTCATTTGATTTTGGAATAGACTGCGCTATGGAAAATAGAATTGCAATTAAGTTATGAGCGATGGTGGTATTTTTTGTTTGACATTGAAATTATATTATGATTTGCGGGCAATCGATAGTAGACCCGGCCGAAAATCGTACGGATTAAGCGCCAAATCTAGCGAATCTACCTGGGGCAATTAAACTTTTAAGACTATAACAAAATCCCGTTTAATAGCTTTTCGCACAAGCTAACAAATATTGCACCGCACACTTGTGCCGAATTTCAATAACTATAAGCCATCATGACTGAATTACAAAATGGTTCGATTTTAATCCGTCTTATTCGATTCGTCTTATACACCCTGTATTAAAATAGAACGTTTCCAGACCGATCCCTCGCGGATAGCCCCCATAAGCGGGCCGAACTCAATCGGGTATAAATTTTGCTTGCCTCGCTCCAATCCGGAACATCCGGCCTTAATAAACGGAGAAAGGTCCTTCGATGAAAATCTACGACTGGCACATCGCCCCCAATCCCAGACGCCTGCATATTTTTTTGCACGAGAAACAAATCGAGGTAAGTCTCGAAGAGGTTGGTCAAGCGGACCTGACGTTGTCGCCGGATTTCAAGGAACGGTACCCACATGCTATGGTGCCGATGCTCGAATTGGATGACGGCACCTGCATCGGGGAAGTCATGGCCATCTGTCGTTTTTTCGAAGATTTAAATCCCGAGCCCTCACTGTTTGGAAAGAACGCCAAGGAACGCGCACTGATTGCCATGTGGGAGAATCGAGCCAACGAGGAAGGCATGCTGGCCGCGTCTGAATTGTTCAGAAACACCCACCCGGCTTTTGCGGACCGCGGGCTTCCCGGAGCGCCAGCGGCCATTCCACAGATCCCTGAATTGCAAATTCGGGCAAAAGCCCGGCTGGACAGATTTTTCAACAAATTGAACCAGCAATTGGAAACGTCCCAATTTCTCGCCGGGCCGCGCTTTTCCGTTGCGGACATCACCGCGCTCTGCGCGGTGGACTTCGCCAAATGGTCTAAAGTTGAGGTCCCCGAGGATCACCCCCATCTTTTGCGCTGGTACGCGGAAGTTAGATCAAGGCCCAGCGCAAAAGCTTAACCTGATTGGATTGGGAGAGGCTTGGCATCCTCTCCCAAGTCTTAATCGCGGTTTTAGCTTTTAATGATCTTTTGGCCGAAGGTCCGCACCTTCTCGGGCTCGAAGGGTTCCGGCACAGTGACCCCTTTGATACAAGCAGGCCGTTGAGCCAAAGCGTTGACCCACCTAGACAGATGCGGCAGGTCTTCGAGCGACACACCGGCCCAATCATGAATGCGCACCCACGCCCAAGTAGCGATATCCGCGATGCTGTAGTCCTTGGCGAGATACTCGTTCTCTGCCAAGTGAAAATCAAGAACGCCATAAAGCCGTTTCGTTTCCGCTTGATAGCGCTGAATAACCGCAGGGATTTTTTCCGGGAAATAACGGAAAAAGACATTGGCCTGTCCTTGCATCGGCCCCACGCCACCCATTTGAAACATCAGCCATTGCAGAACTTTGGAGCGTTCTCGCGGGTCCGAGGGCAGCAACCGTCCGGTTTTTTCCGCCAAATAGATCAGAATCGCCCCGGATTCGAAGATTGCGAAGTTGTCCTCTTCAGTATCCACAATGGCAGGAATGCGGCCATTGGGATTGATTTTCAAATACCAAGGCTGCTTTTGCTCCCCCGATCCCAGATCAATCGGATGCACGGCATAGGGGAGTCCAAGCTCCTCCAAGGCGATGGAAGCTTTCCAACCGTTGGGCGTCGCCGCTGTATAAAGTTCAATCATTCCCAATCTCCATCACTATCTCGCCATCGCTCCCGCCCCTCTCTTTATAAGATGCCGAAGCGCTTTCATCGCGCAATATGCATGCCGCCTTCGAATTCAAAAAAGAGCGGCAAGCCCTATAAAATAACGAGGAGTTGGGTATGAAATCCGAACGCACAAAACCGATTTTATCGTAACGAGGCGTAGCAAAATCGAACTGCCGCCTTACGCAAGGACTTTGATTTTAGCGCTGCTTTGCATAGTGCCTTGATTGGACTAAAATAAAAAATTGGCACAAACCATGCTTCCCTTACCCAAACCGGCATCGTCGTGACTTGTTGATCGATGCCATAAGAACAAAATTCGGGGGGATGTCCATGCGTCTTTTTAGAAACCGTCAAAGCGAATCCAGAGTGGACAACGCCGAGCTTATTTCCCTATTGGACCGCTATGCCGGTGTGGGGCTTTGGGACGCGCAGCTATACAACGGCGATCCCGTCCACGCCCAAAGCCGCTGGAGGTGGTCAGCCGAATTTCGTCGGTTGGTCGGATTTGATGATGAGAAGGACTTTCCCAATCTGGCAAGTTCATGGGTGGACCGCCTTCACCCAGACGATGTAAAAGGCACATTTGATGCTTTTGGCGCTTGCCTTGCGGATGCAACGGGTCGAACCGGATATGATGTCGCTTATCGGCTTCGCACCAAAAGCGGCAGCTATCGCTGGTTCCGAGCCATTGGTGGCGTAGCCCGCGATGCGCATGGCAAAGCGTCGCGGGCCTGCGGTTCGCTGATCGACATTCATGATGAACGAATGGTTCAAGAAAAAAACAAGCAGCTCATTGCTGATCTCGCCAAACAATTTGAAACTAGCGTGCTTGATGTGGTCAACAGCGTCTCTACCTCGACGACGGACTTGCAGAAAGCGGCCACAATCATGACCGCCATGGTTCACCAAACCACGGCGCAAACGACAACGGTCCTCGCGGCATCCTCCCAAGCATCGGAAAATGTGCAGACGGTCGCCGAAGCAGCCGAGAGCCTCTCGAATTCCATCACGGAGATCGGCAATCAAGTCGCCGACGCGGCGCGCTATTCATCGAGCGCCTCGGATGAGACTGCACGGACGAACTCAATCATCCAGACCCTTGCCAAATCCACGGACCGCATTGGAGAAGTGGTTAATTTAATCAACGCCATAGCGGCGCAAACCAATCTTCTTGCCTTGAACGCGACCATCGAAGCCGCTCGCGCCGGTGACGCAGGGAAAGGATTTGCCGTCGTTGCCAATGAAGTCAAAGGACTGGCAAACCAAACCGCCAAGGCCACCGATGAAATCAGCGAACAAATCACAGCCGTGCAAAATGAAACGCAACAAGCTGTGACTGCCATAAAGTCGATCGGTCAAATCATTGACAACGTCTTTAGAATTTCAACCGAAATTGAGACATCTATTCGCAAGCAGAGCGACGAAACTATAAACATAGCTCATAATATTAACCTTGCATCCAATGAGACTCAAAAGGTTTCCTCTACAATAGACACGCTCACAAAAACCATAGAAACCACGGACGATACAGCCAAATCTGTCCAGCTGACGGTGGATAGCCTTGAGCAGAATACAAAACATTTAAGTACGGAAGTACAACACTTCCTGAAAACCATTATGTCCACCTGAGCAGCTGGACAGCGCCGGGCCGTGGCTATGAAGAATATTGTTACTCAAAAATTGCGAGGCGCAGGTCCAACGTTTCATTTTCGAATGTCCAATTCCGAATTTGAAACGTTTGAAAAAATATAGGAGTTCTAATAATGGGCGCGAATTCTAACATTCTCGCCATTGGTTCAAATTTTGCTATGATCATTGCGTCAACCAAAAAAACTAAATGGGGAGGACACGCTATGTTTAAACTTAAGCAAACGCTTTTTGCCGCCGCTTGTGCTTTTACGGTGTCGAGTGGCTCTGTGGCCTGGTCGGCGCCCGTGACCGATGCGGATATCGTGAACGACGGCAAGACCACGGAAGACGTTGTCAGCAACGGAATTGGAACCCAAGGCCAGCATTACAGCCCACTTGATAAAATTAATGCAGGCAACGTCGCAAAGCTGGTTCCCACCTGGGCCTTTTCCCTAGGCAGCGAAAAAATGCGCGGTCAAGAAACGCAACCCTTGGTCCGCGACGGTGTGATTTATTTTACCGGATCCTATTCCCGCGTCTTCGCCATCGATGCTCGGACCGGCTCCAAGAAATGGGAATATGACGCCCGCTTGCCCGATGACATCCTGCCCTGCTGCGACGTCATCAGCCGCGGCGCCGCCTTGTACGACAATTTGGTTATTTATGGCACCTTGGACGCCAAATTGATCGCTCTGGACCGCGATACCGGCAAAGTCGTCTGGAAAAAGGATTTGGAAGATTATACGGCGGGCTACACCTATTCCGCCGCGCCGATGATCGTCAAGGGCAAGGTCATCACCGGCATCGCCGGGGGCGAGTTCGGCGGCATCGGAAGAGTGGAAGCACGCGACGCCAAGACCGGAGAACTGATCTGGACGCGCCCGACCGTCGAAGGACACATGGGCACCTTGAATGGCAAGGACAATGGCATCACCGGCGTCACCAATGCGACTTGGCCGGGCGATTTGTGGAAAACCGGCGGGGCCGCCACATGGAATATCGGCACCTACGATCCCGAGACCAATCTTATATTCTTTGGCACCGGCAATCCGGCGCCGTGGAACAGCCATATGCGCCCGGGGGACAATCTGTATAGCTCCTCCACCGTGGCCATCGACCCCGATACCGGCAAAATTGTTTGGCATTATCAAACCACACCCCACGACGGATGGGATTATGACGGCGTCAATGAACTGATTTCGTTCGATCTCAACAAAGACGGCAAAGTCATCAAGGCCGGAGCCAAAGCCGATCGTAACGGGTTCTTCTTCGTTCTGGACCGCACCAACGGAAAATTCATCAGCGCCACTCCGTTCGTCAGCAAAATTACCTGGGCCTCCGGCTTTGACGCTACCGGCCGCCCCAAATATAACCCGGAAAGCCGCCCCGGCGCACCGTCCGCTACTGGCGAGAAGGGTCCTACAGTCACGGTCGCCCCCTCGTTCTTGGGCGGCAAGAACTGGATGCCTATGGCCTACAGCCCGGAAACCAAACTTTTCTATGTGCCGTCAAACGAATGGAGCATGGATATTTGGAACGAACCGGTCACCTTTAAACGCGGCGCCGCCTATCTGGGGGCTGGGTTCACCATCAAGCCGTTATATGACGACTATATCGGCGCACTTCGCGCCATCGACCCCACCAACGGGAAGATCGTTTGGGAATACAAGAACAGCGCGCCGCTCTGGGGCGGAGTTCTGGCCACCAAAAACCTTGTTTTCACCGGCACGCCCGAAGGGTACTTGAAGGCCTTCAACGCAAAAACCGGCGCTGAACTTTGGAAGTTCAATACCGGTTCCGGCATCGTCGGCGTTCCGATCACCTGGGAAATGGATGGCGAGCAATACATTGCCATCGTTTCCGGTTGGGGCGGCGCCGTTCCGCTGTGGGGCGGCGAAGTCGCCAAGAAAATCAAGGACATTAGCCAAGGCGCCATGCTCTGGGTCTTCAAGCTGCCTAAATCCTAATTCACGAGCTGTACCCCAACTAGGGCCGGATCATTCCGGCCTTTTTTTTGACCATATCATTGCGCCTTTAAAACCCCGCAGCCACTCCGTCCTTGCGGTTATCGCTGGCGGCCCGATAGAAAGAGCCAGACTTCAAGATGATCTGGGCTCCGCCAAATGCTTGGCCGGGGCCGTCCTGCTCCACTTGTATTTGGTGGCCCAAGCGGGTCAGCGCGTCGAGGACGGATTTTGGCATATGCGCCTCGACCGCCAGCTTGGTTCCATCCAATACCCGCCAGCGCGGCGCGTCGCAGGCAGCCTGGGGCGATTGTCCGCCAAGCAGGATGCGATTGACCATCTGCACATGGCCTTGGGCCTGCATGGACGCGCCCATGACACCGAAGCTCATGACTGGCTGACCGTCCTTAGTCACGAAGGATGGAATGATGGTGTGGAACGGACGCTTGCCGGATGCCACCGCGTTGGGATGGGCGGGATCGGTCGAGAAGGACAACCCCCGACTTTGCATGCTGATGCCGGTGCCAGGCACGACCACGCCGGACCCGAAGCCAAAATAATTGGACTGGATCAACGACACCATCATGCCGTTGCTATCGGCGGCGGTGATATAGACCGTGCCGCCGGGTTCTGGCAAGCCGTGGCTGGGGTCCAAAGCGCGGGTGAGATCGACCAAGGAAGCGCGCCGATCCAGATAGGCTGGGTCCAACAAATCTTGGGTCGTGACGCTCATGCTCGCCGGATCTGCCACGTGGCGATACACATCAGCAAAGGCCAGCTTCATGGCTTCGATCTGCACATGCATCGACTGCGCGCTATCGGGGTCCAGCGACCCGATGCCCAACCGATCCAGAATGCCCAACGCCATCAGTGCGGCAATGCCTTGACCATTGGGCGGCAGTTCATGGACACGATAGCCGCCTGTATCCATGTGAATGGGGGAGACCCAATCGGCCCGGTGGCGAGCCAAATCGTCAAAGCACAATCCGCCACCATGCTTGGCCGCGTCAGCGGCCATGGAACGGGCCAGATCGCCCTGATAGAAGTCTTGTCCTCGGCTGGCGGCAATTTTCTCTAACGATCGGGCCAAATCGGGATTTGTGACCCAGTCCCCGGCCGAGGGAACGGGCATGAAGGCCTGGGCGAACCCCGGCTGATCGGCCAGCGTTTTCGCGCCCTTTTGCCACAATCCGGCGACGGTGGGCGTCACGGCGAAGCCAAGGCGGGCATAGTGAATGGCGGGAGCGAAGAGTTGGGCGAAGTCCAACCGCCCGAAACGCTCGGACAAAGCCACCCAAGCCGACACTGCGCCGGGCACGGTCACCGAGTCCCAGCCCCTATCGGGCATACGATCCCGGCCAGCGAAGCGTTCTGGCGTCCAGGCTTGGGGCGCCCGGCCCGAGGCGTTGAGGCCCGCAAGCTCCGCCCCATCCCAGACCAGAGCAAAAGCGTCGCTGCCCAGGCCGTTGCCGGTGGGTTCGACTACCGTCAGGGTAATGGCGGCGGCCAAGGCCGCATCCACGGCGTTGCCCCCGGCCTGCAACATGCGCAAACCGGCTTGCGCCGCCAAAGGGTGCGACGTAGCCACCACGTTGGCGGCCATGACATCGGCGTGCGGGATCATGCCTTTGCCCTCCGCAGCCTCGCCACCGCAGCCGTGGAAATCAGGGCGAAGGTGGCCGCCACAGACAGCCACACCGCAGGCATGGCCTTGTTGCCGGTCTCATGGACCAGCCAGGTACAGATAGACGGCGTGAAACCGCCGAAGATGGCTTGAGAGAAGGCATAGGCCAGCGAGAATCCCATGGTTCGCACTTCCACCGGCATGATCTCGGTGACATAGACGATCATGGCGCCGTTATAGTGGGCGTAAATCACCGATAACCATAATTCCAACGCCAACAATTTGTAGAAGCTGGGCTCCACCGTCAGCCACGCCATGACCGGATAGGCGGACAAAAGACCGATGGCCACCGCCGTCAACATCACTTTGGGCCGCCCCAATCGGTCCGACAAATAGCCGCCGAACGGCACGAAAATCAGATTGGATATGCCCACGCACAGTGTCACCAGCAAGGAATCGCTCGCCGACAGTTTCAGGATCTGCTTGCCGAAGGTCGGCGTATAGGCGGTGATCAGATAGAAAGCGGTGTTGCTGAAACTGACCATCAGCAGACCCAACGCCACGACTTTCCAGTTCTGCCCCATAATCGCATAGATTTGGCGGATGCTAGGGCGGTGGGCTTCGCGCGAGAGAAATTCCTCAGTTTCGGTCAACGACCGGCGCAACATGACCAAAAAGGGGACAATCATACACCCCACCAGCATAGGGATGCGCCAACCCCAGGCATCGA
>CAIYCT010000249.1 GCA_903924765.1 uncultured Rhodospirillaceae bacterium
AAGGTCGTCAGTTCAAATCTGGCCCCCGCATCCAAAATTAAGCCGCTAAGTCAATGACTTAGCGGCTTTTTGATTCTGCTGATTATGTTCCCAAAAAGCGCCATGGACTCACTATGGACACATGCGGGAAGGAAATCCTGCGTAATCAACAAGATCATTGGGTAAGCTCTGTGCCATCACGCAGTCGATCAAGATAAGCGCGGTAGGAGAATGAGCGATCGCGTCGGCGGCCAGTGGTCTCGGCGAGGATGCCAGCGTCAGTGAGAACTTCGATGGCCCGTGTCGCCGTTGGCTTGTTGGCGTTGACCATTTCATTGCAGAACGCGTCAGAGAATCTCTGCGATGGACCTGATCTTCGTTCGGAAGCGGTGATTTACGGCCCAATCCGCTAAGATTGTGTCGGCGGCTTCGGTACTGAGCAGGCCGGTTCTGGCCAGATCGGCGACAATATCCAGTGTTCGAATAATCCGCAGATTCCGTTTTACCAGTCCCGCCTCCTGAATGGCATGAGTGATCGCCCGGTTGTCGTCAATGGCTAGAGCGTGGTCACGGTTTATGGCGACGGAGATTGCCGAGCATTCCCCGGTGCCAAGACGAGGCTGTCGGCGGAGCTTTAGGAATAATTCGACCTCGGCAGGGTTATCAATCCGCTCTTCGATGATGAACCCGGCATCAAGGGCTGCACGGTAGCGGGTTTTCTGATCCGGGTAGCTATCGGATATCTCTTCGCCCACATGCTCGGTTGCTATGAACCCCGACGAATGTGCCCCGATCAAATCCATCCGATCAATTCGGAGGAAGTTGATCAGCACGGATGTGTCCGCGATGATGATTAGCCTTGAGGGCATACTTCCGCTCCGGGTCAGTTTGCTCTGGCAGCTTCGGCTAGATCAATCATTTCGACCGGATCAATGGCCAGCTTACGGCTGATCTCCGCAAGGCGCCCACGCGAAATCTCCTCCTGACGGTATGCCTCCAGCGCCAATCGCGTCAACTGGTTGCGCAGTTCCACCTCGTTCATCTTCGGTGGTTCACCCTCATCCAGGATGTCCCAGAAGCCGAGCAGCTTGATGTAGCGCTTGCCAACATCTTTCTGCACGATAAGGGAATCAGTTTCCACTTGGCTGATGTGCCCCAAGCTTTTCATGCGCCAGACTGCAGCCTCGTAACTGACACCGAAATGGCGGGCCAGGGCTGCGGCATCCTGGTAGGTGATCGCCTGTGAACCGGGACGCGGTCTGATTTCCGCCTCAATGGATGAATTGTTGGCGACATCAAAGATGACCTGGGATTGCCGACTGGGGCGTCCCTTGTCTAGTTGCGTCAGTTGCTCGACGACCCCCTCCGACGGCATCAGGAACGCGGCGGCAAAGGCATTCGCACGTTTCTCAATAAGGTCGGATGAGCTTTCACGACGGGTAGTCGTGATCGGGGCTTGTCGATCAAAAAGCGCATGAGCGTATTCATGGGCGAAGGAGAAACGTCGCCTAACCGGCCAGTGCTGGTCATTGACTAGAATTGCTAATCCGATGGACGGGTGATTGACGAAAAAACCGGAGAGGCTGTCGGGCAGGTCGGAGGCGGCGGCCCAGATGCCTTGCTCGGTGATTAGCCCCGCAATATTGGTAAGGGGGGCACTCCCCAGACCCAGACGTTTCCGCTCCTCCTGTGCGACATGTTGCCCTTGCCGGATGGCATCTCCCGATGAAGCCATTCGCGTTGAATAATCCGGAACGGATTGCTCGATCGTCTGATCCAGCATGTTTCGTAAGCCTGCACCTTCTCTGCACAAGTCGATCACGTGGGAGACTGCCTTATCAATCTCCGGCGTGTGCCCCATTTCCGGCAATGCACGATGCAGGACGATGGAAATATCTTCAGCGGCGCTTTCATCTGCCTCGGCAAGAAAAAATGCGGCCGCCTGACCGTAGATCTCAGCCAAGCGAGCCAGTTCGAGCGTGGACACCGTGCGATTGCCAGTCTCCATGTTTGTCACTGCGGTGCGGGGAAGTCCGAGGGTGTCGGCGACGGCCTGTTGGCTCATGCCGCGACGTTCCCTGGCTGCGCGCAGACGTACTCCCAAGTTCATCATTTTCGATCAATGCCTCGCAACCCTGGTTAAGTGGGGGGCTCCTTGTATCAGGGAGCTCTATATCCACACTGTATTCGTTCGGACATAAAATGTCAAAAACATCCTTGACGGTCCGATTTGCGTGGGTATCTTAAGCAGCAGGCATGTTGGTATTCGCAACAACCTTTGATGCGAGCGAAGGGGCGCAATAAGCATGGGCCATGTCAGGCTTGGTCGTCTCCCTTCGTCTAGGGATTGGCGGCAAATCGTTGGTTACGTGGTAGCGGGGGATATCTCCGTCGCCGAGCTTGCCGACGCCGTGGCCGATGCTTCGGATAAGTCGCTTATGAAAGCAATTCGAGATCCTGCCTTAATCGAGGTGATCTGGCTCCTCATGAAAATCCCGCAGGCAGCCAGATCACAGCATTTTTCTCAGGAACTGAACGCCTTGGGAATCTCGGTTCCCACCAACCCAAGCGTCACCGACGTGGTGGCCGGATTTGATGCCGCCGTGGAGGCCGTGCAGCGCCAAGGTGGGAAGGGTATAACGGATCTGGGGGAAATGGCCAAGCAAGCGGGAATTGCCGCGCTACACGGTGTTGTCCAGGATCGGCTTCCATCTCTCTGGGTACCGACCCGGGAAGATGAACGCACAACGCTGGCCAGCCTGGATGCTCCTGATCGCTTTGGTGATTTGTCGCAGCGGTTCTTTTCACGGTTGGTTGAGCACAATATCCAGTACTTCCTCGACCGTGAAATGCCCAAGCACATCGGCCCGGACCAGATTAATCACTCGATTGGCGATATGGCTGCATTTGACGGTGCTGTGCGGCGTCACTGCGAAGAAACAACGGTTATAATGCGAGCCTATGCCAAGGATTGGCTTGGGAACCATGGCTTCCATCAGGGTAAGAACCTATCGCGTAAGGATGCCTCTAATTTTTCCTATACGGCTTTCGAGAAAATAAGAAGCGAGCTGTCAGTCAGGAGAACCGCTCATGTCACAGTATAACGTCGTGTGCGGAGGCGAGAACAATTCATGCACCGCAGCAGATGTGGATGTCATTCAACTTGATGTCCAGGGGGTGTCGAAGAATGTGAATCTGAAGATTGAGGATCTGAACTGGGCGCTTTTGAGTAATATCCCGGATGTCCTGCTCGATCTTCTGGAGGTCGCCGCATATGTCTACTGTGCCGACCAGAGGATTACTCGCGGATCGGACAAGTTGTCGGATCATGGACGGCAGTGGCGGCGGTCCCTGCATTTTACTATCCCGTTGCGGCAACCCGACCTTTGGGCGAGCGAAGCGGTCAGTAGCGCGCTGTGCGAAACGTTGGGCTTCCTCTCAGATGATGCCTACTCGTTTGATTTTGTAAAGGCGACTAAGCCGCTGGCAGAACGGTCCTTGTATTTTCCCGATCTTGTCGATGGGACGTTCGTGCCAGACGACATCGCCCTGTTTTCGGGTGGGGTCGATTCATTTGCAGGTGCCGTTGAAAATGTAATTGGTAACGGCAGGAAGATGGTCCTGGTTGGTCATCACTCGGCAACGAAAGTTTACAGCGTTCAAAAGGAGTTAATCGAGGGACTCCAGAAGATGGGAGCCGGGCGCAATATCTTCTATGTTTCCGTCAACGTCACCAACACTGGGGCGGGGGCGACTGAATACACCCAACGCACCCGCTCATTCTTGTTCGCCAGCCTGGCGCTGGTAGTGGCCAGAATGTTTGGAAAAAACGAGTTCACATTTTATGAAAACGGTGTCGTCGGGCTGAATATTCCCATCGCCAAAGACGTACTTGGGGCTCGGGCTACGCGGACCACTCACCCCAAGGTCATTCAGGGGTTTGAAACAATTTTCTCGGCATTGTTGGACAATGAAATCACCGTCAAAACGCCGTATCAATGGCTGACAAAGCGGGAGGTGACGGAGAAGATCCGTGAATACAATTGCGGTCACCTGCTTTCACAGACGAGCAGCTGCACTCGCCCACGAACGTGGACCAAGCACAAGCGACATTGCGGGGCCTGTTCGCAATGCATTGACCGCCGGTTCGGCATTCTGGCAGCAAAGATGGGCGAACTTGATCCGGCGGCTGGATATGAAATCGATTTGTTGTTGGGGGATCGCAGCATCGATCGTGACGTGAGGATGGCCGTCGCCTTCGTCAAGTTCTGCCAGACCTTCGTGTCGTTGACCAAGGCTGGATTCATATCAGAACATCCGCAAATCACGTCGGCCTTGCGCTACCTCCCCGGGCTGTCGGCTGATGATGCCAAGGACAGGATCTATGACCTCTATCGTCGGCACGCGCACGACGTTCTCGAAGTTATCCAAGATGGGCTGAAGTTGCACGCCGATGAACTGGTGTGGGGGGAATTGCCAACCGGTTCTTTACTCTCAATGTGTTTCAGCCGAGGGCATATCGATATTCCTCCGCCATCGGGCTATGACCAGAAGGTCAAGGCCTTTATAGACGAATTGGGGAAGCCGGTGTGTGAATTTGCGGTTGATACCGATGCTGGGAAGATCCTGTTCAAGGGCGGGTTTTCTCTAGAGGGAGCCAATTTCAAGCTGATCCAGGTTTTGTTGGACAATCACCGGATGGGTAAAAAGGCGGCGGCGGAGATAGCCTTTATTGCCTCTCCAGATCTTGCCTTGGCCTTAAAAATGGATGAGCAGTCCCTGCGCCAGCAGATCGCTCGGTTGAAAAAGGCCGTTCATGAGACCCTGCCTGCGGCATTAGGCATTGTCCTAGATGTAATCGAAAACAAGCAACGGGAGGGGTATCGCCTGAATCCCGAACTGCGGGAGGTCTCCAAGGGAGATCTATAGGCGTCATGTCACAAGCCTAATTCTGTAATGTCACATCGCATTTCCCCAAGCCCCGGTTTCCGGGGCTTTTTTTCTGTCCAGATGTCACAAGAAAGTTCTGGGGTGACCATATAAGTATCTGAGTAATCCATTGAAAATAAACGCAATTCCAAGCCGTGAAGCGGTGGGGAGGGTTCGGCACTAAATTTCAATGGAGAGCAAGGCGACCATAAGACATTTGAACCAGATCGAGCTGGCAGCTCGCTGGAACATCAGCCACCGCACGTTGGAGCGGTGGCGTTGGACGGGCGAAGGCCCGCAATTCATTAAAATCGGCGGCCGGGTCGTGTACCGGCTGGAGGATGTCGAAGCATTCGAAGCGGAGCAACTCCGCAAGAGCACCACCGAGACGTCCGCCACCAACATGGTGGGGCGGCGCGATGAGCATCTCCAATCACCCCAAGCTGGCCGAACTGGTCCACATGCCGATCGGCACCATGGTCAGTCTGCCAGCAGACAGCCTGGCGCTGCTGCAGGACGAAGCCGAAGAAGCTCTGCGCTTCGCCAAGGCGACTAAAGACTGGATCGACGGTGCTTTGGCGCTCAAATACGCCGACGCCGCGACCGCTGCCCGTCAGCAGGCCGACAAGGAGACCGGCATCGTCCGCTTCACGGACGGCACGGTCGTCATTATCGCCGATCTGCCCAAGAAGGTCGAATGGGACCAGGTCGCCCTGGCTGAGTTGGTCGAGCGGATCCGCGCCGAAGGCGAGGACCCGACCGAATACGTTGATATCAGCTTCAAGGTCTCTGAACGCAAGTACGGCGCCTGGCCCAGCCACATCCGCTCGGCCTTCCAGGCTGCCCGCACCGTCCGTGTCGGCAAGCCGATCTTCAAACTTTCCCTGAACGAAGAGGTCTGATCATGAGCAGCAAAGACAAGCTCACCGCTCTGCGCAAGAGCACCTATTCCCTGGCCGGTTTGCCGGACACCGTCCTGGTCCCGGGGCTTCCCGGCCGCCGCGACGAGACGATCAAGCCGGTTGGTTCTGTCACTCTGGACGATATCGCCTTTGCGCTGCTGGCGCTGCAGGAGAAGTCTACTGCCATCTATCGCGAGACAGAATCCTTGCGCACCGTCTACGCCATGGCTCGCGATAGCGGGGCTTTGGGGGCTGACGTCGCTTTGGATGCGATTTCGTTTGAGAAGGAGGGCAAATAGATGGCCCTTCCCATCATCACTGCCGACCAGCGCCTCGCTGAACAGCGCGGCATCAAGGGGGCGATTTTCGGCAAGTCTGGCATCGGCAAGACCACCCTGCTGCGTACCTTGAATGCGAACTCCACTCTGTTCATGGATCTTGAGGCCGGCGATCTCGCCATTGAAGGCTGGGAGGGCGACAGTATCCGGCCACGTACCTGGGAGGAGTGCCGCGACTTCGCAGTCTTCATTGGTGGCCCCAACCCCAGCTTGCGCGAAGGCCAGGCTTACAGTCCGACGCATTTCGATGAAGTCTGTAAGCGCTTTGGCAATCCCTCCGCCCTTGATCGCTACGACACGGTCTTTATCGACTCGATCACCGTGGCCGGGCGCCTGTGCTTCCAGTATTGCAAGGGCCAGCCTGAGTCCTTTTCCGACAAGACGGGCCGTCCAGATGTGCGTGGCACATATGGTCTCCATGGTCGGGAGATGATCGGCTGGTTGACCCATCTCCAGCATACCAGGGCGAAGAACGTCTGGTTCGTCGGAATCCTCGACGAGAAGTTCGACGACTTCAATCGCAAGGTGTTCGCACCGCAGATTGATGGTGCCAAGACCGGCAATGAACTTCCCGGCATTGTTGATGAAGTCATCACCATGGCGGAAATCAAGGACGACAGCGGCAAACCCTATCGTGCCTTCGTTTGCCACACCCTCAACCTTTGGAACTTTCCGGCCAAGGATCGCAGCGGTCGTCTCGACATGAT